>JAVHYH010000195.1 GCA_031119155.1 Brevundimonas sp. | reverse complement strand
ACATCACCTCGGGCTCGGTCCGGATCTACAAGCTGCTGCCGGACGGGCGGCGCCAGATCACCGGCTTCCTGTTCGCCGGCGATTTCGTCGGCCTGGCCAGCGGGTCCGACTACGCCTTCGCCGCCGAGGCGATCGAGGACGTCACCCTCTGCCGCTTCCGCAAGACCGAGTATCGCGCCCTGATCCGCGAGCTTCCGGCGCTGGAGGAGGCCCTGCTGGACCGCGCCACCCACGAGCTGGCGGCGGCGCAGAACCAGATGCTGCTGCTGGGTCGCAAGCGGGCGCAGGAGCGGATCGCCTCCTTCATCCTCGACCTGCCCGAGCGCGACCCGATCCGGCCCCAGACGGTGGGCCATGTTCGTCTGCCGATGACCCGGTCCGAGATCGCCGACTATCTGGGCCTGACCATCGAGACGGTCAGCCGGGAGCTGACCAAGCTGAAGACGGCGGGCGTGATCCGCCTGCTGTCCCTGCACGAACTGCTGGTGGTCCAGCCGGATCGACTGCGCGAGATCGCCGAAGGTCTGGACTAGGCCGCTTTCGGCCGGAGCTCCGGCGCCAGACGCACCCGCCCGTCCGCCTCCATCCCGTCGACCCGGACCTGCAGGTCGCAGACCGCCATCGGCGCGGGGCGGTGGCTGATCAGGATCAGACCCTGTCCGCGAGCCGCCAGTCGTTGATCGAGCGCGGCCAGAACCCGGCCTTCGGTGTCGGCGTCCAGCCCTTCGGTCGGCTCGTCCAGCACCAGCCAGGGCGCGTCTCTCAGCAGGGCGCGGGCCAGACCCAATCGCCGCCGTTCACCGCCCGACAGGCGCTCGCCGTTCGGACCGACAGCCATGTCCAGCCCGGCCGGATCGGCGCGGACGCGCTCCGCCAGCTGCGCATCCTCCAGCGCCGTCCACAGCGTGGCGTCGTCGGCGGGCCCCGCCAGAAGCAGGTTGTCGCGCAGGCTGGCGTCCAGCAGCCGGAAGTCCTGTGCGGCATAGGCGAACACGTTCCGACGGGCCTCCGGTGCGATCCGGGCGATATCGACGCCGCCCAGGACGGCCTCGTCCAGGATCGCCTCCCGCAGGCCGCACAGCCGCTCGATCAGGCTGGTCTTCCCGGCGCCGGACGGGCCGTGAAGACCGAGGCGCAGGTGCGGGGTCAGGGGCGGCATGAGGCTGAGCGACAGGGCGCGCAGGCTGATGCGGGCGTCGTGCGGCGCCTCGCCTCGCGACAGGCTGTCCGACGGCAGGGCGGCGTCCAGCCGGTCCAGCGCCTCCACGGCCCGACCGTTCAGATGCAGGGCGCCGGTCAGTCCGGCGGCGGACTCGATCGCCATAACGGCGGCCAGCAGCGCCAGGGCGATCATCGGCAGGCTTGCGCCCTGCACGGTGAAGACCACGGCCATGACCGCCAGCGCGGTGGCGAAGGCCGACCAGGCGGCGAGCCAGCCGCCGGCCCGGGTCAGGCGCACCTGCGCCCGGTCCAGCGCGGCGCCGGCCTCGGCCACCTCGCGCGCCGCCCAGTCGTCCAGCCCGTAGGCCTTCAGTTCGGGGGCCGCGGCCTCCAGCGCCGCCAGCCGGTCCTTCAGCGCGCCGATCGCGGCCTGCACCTCCCGCCCGGCGGGGGCGGAGAGGGTGCGGGCGATCAGGAACGCTCCGCCGCAGGTGACGGCGACGGCGACGCCCAGCGCCAGCGCGGTCCAGGGACTGGCGAGAGCGGCGAGGGCGACCGATGACGCCAGCCCGGCGCCGAGGCTCCAGGGCGCGGACCGGCGCACGAACAGGGTCTGGACGGCGTCCACATCCTGCACCAGCCGCGACGACATCTCGCCGGACGACAGGCTCAGCGCCCGCTCGACCGGGGCACGGGCGAGGGCGTCGAAAAGCTGCGGCCTCAACCGCGCCAGCGCCCGCAGCGCGGCGTCGTGCCCGGCGACTCGCTCGATGTAGCGGGCGCCCGTCCGAAGGATGGCCAGCAGGCGGATGATGGCGCTGGGCATCATGTAGTTGAAGGCGTGGGCCGCCGCCGCGCCCGCGACGCCCGCCAGCGCCGCGCCGGTCAGGAACCAGCCGGACAGGCCCAGCAGACAGACGGCGGCGACGGAGACCACGGCTCCGGCGGCGGCGGCCAGTCTCAGCCGATCCCGTTGGACCCGGCGCTGGTCGGCGATCAGATCGCGAATGTTCACGGATTTGCTCACAGCCGCACCACCTTGTCGGCGAGGGCGGCGACCGCCTCGGAATGGGTGGCGATCAGGGTCGTGCGCCCCTGCGCCGCCGTGCGGATCACCTCCAGCATGGCCTGTTCGGCGACCGGATCGAGATTGGCCGTCGGCTCGTCCAGCAGCAGGATCGGCACCCGCTTCAGCACGGCGCGGGCCAGCCCCAGCCGACGCCGCTCGCCGCCCGACAGGCCGCCGCCGCGCTCATTGATGGGGCGGTCCAGATCGGTCGTCAGCCCGGCCGTGCGTGCGGTCATCGCCAGACGGCCCGGACAGGCGGTCGGATCGGCGACGGCGATGTTCTGGCCCAGCGTGCCCGGCACGACGACCGGCGCCTGTCCGGCCCAGGCGATCCGGCCCGCGAAACCGCCGCAGTCGGTCAGGCGCGCGGCGCCGACCTCGACCTCGCCGCCGCTCAGCGGAGCCATGCCCAGCAGCAGGTGCAGCAGACTGGACTTGCCCGCGCCGCTGGCGCCCAGCAGGGCCACGGTCTGACCCGGCGCGATCTCGAGATTGAAGTCCTCCAGCACCGGCGCGGCGTTCGCCTCATAGCGGATGGCGACATCGCGGAAGCGAATGGCCGGGGCCAGGTCTCCGAGCTCGGGCGCGATTCCGGCGGCGACCTCCGGCGTGATCAGCGACGGCGCGGCGGCCTCGGCGGCCTGCCGGTCGTGATAGGCGGCGGCCAGACGGCGCAGCGGTTGATAGACCTCGGGGGCCAGCGCCAGCACGAAGAAGGCCTGCGCCAGCGTCAGGTGCTCCGGCACGGGGAAGGGCAGCAGGCCCAGCAGGTTGAAGCCGCAATAGACGGCGATCAGGGCGACGGCGAGGGCCGAGAAGAACTCCAGCACGCCGGAGGAGACGAAGGCGATGCGCAGCACGCGGTTGGTGCGCTTTTCAAGCTCGTCGGCGGTGCGGGCGATCTCGGCGGTCGTGCGAGGCACGGCGCCGAAGGCGAGGACGGCGGGCAGCGCGCGCACCCGGTCGATGAACAGCCCGCCCAGCCGCTCCAGCGTCTCGAACTGGCGGCGGCTCTCGCGCGCCGCGGCGGTCCCGGCCAGCGCCATGCCGCAGATGAAGGGGAAGAGGGTGAAGACCAGCACTCCCGCCGCCACCGGACTGGCGACCGCCGCCGCGGCGATGATCAACAGGGGCGACAGGGCGGCGGCCAGACGCAGGGGGGCGAAGCGGGAGAAATAGCCGTCCAGCGCCTCGACGCCCTCGACCACCGCCGTCAGCCGATCGGTGGAGCGGCGGCCCTGTCCGAACAGATCGGCCAGCAGCCGCGCCCGCGTATCGGCCTTGACCACCTGACCCATGCGGGCGCCGACGACGACGGCGGCCTGCCCCAGCAACGCCCGCAGCAGCAGGCTGCCCACGGCCAATCCCAGTCCGGGCAGGGCGGCGGTCAGGGAGACCGAAAAGCCGGACACCATCAGCGCCAGCCCCGCCGCGAAGCCTACGGCCGGGATCACGTCGGCCACGGCCAGCAGTCCGGCCAGCCCCGCCAGCCGTCGCCAGGGGCGGGCGGCGTGCTTCAGCCAGACGGCCGGAGTCTGGTCGGAGATCGGGGTGGCGGTCATCGTCTTACTCCACGCCCCGGTTGGCTTCGAAGCGACGCGACACGGCGCCGCTGGACGAAACGTCCAAGGACAAGCGGTCCACTTAAATTACCGCCCGCGCGGGAGCTTTGATCGAAATCAAGGCGGGTGGCGCGCCGGCCCCCTACGCCACGATGAAACGCCGGTCGTCGTGCCCGGCGCGCCGGAGCATCGCCATGATCGACCTCGCGGTCGTCGACCTGTCCAGGCTGCAGTTCGCGCTGACAGCCCTCTACCACTTCCTCTTCGTGCCCCTGACCCTGGGCCTGTCGTTCATGCTGGTCATCATGGAGTCGATCTATGTGATGACCCGCCGGCCGATCTGGCGGACCATCACCCGGTTCTGGGGCGTCCTGTTCGGGATCAACTTCGCCCTCGGCGTCGCCACCGGTATCACCATGGAGTTCCAGTTCGGCATGAACTGGAGCTATTACAGCCACTACGTCGGTGACATTTTCGGCGCGCCGCTGGCCATCGAGGGCCTGATGGCCTTCTTCCTGGAGGCCACCTTCGTCGGGCTGATGTTCTTCGGCTGGGACAAGCTGAAGCCGCACGCCCACCTGTTCGTCACCTTCATGGTGGCGCTGGGCACCAATCTGTCGGCCCTGTGGATCCTGATCGCCAACGGCTGGATGCAGAACCCGGTCGGCGCCGAGTTCAATCCGGACACCATGCGCATGGAAGTCACCGACTTCATGGCCGTGCTGTTCAACCCGGTGGCCCAGGCCAAGTTCGTGCACACGGTCAGCGCCGGCTACGTCTGCGCCGCCGTCTTCGTGCTGGGCGTCTCGGCCTTCTATCTGCTGCGCGGCAAGCACGTCGGCTTCGCCAAGCGGTCGATGACCGTCGCCGCCGCCTTCGGCCTGGCCGCCTCTCTCTCCGTCGTCGTGCTGGGCGACCAGTCCGGCTATGCGCTGACCGACAACCAGAAAATGAAGCTGGCGGCGCTCGAGGCGATGTGGCGCACCGAACCGGCCCCGGCCGGTCTGACGCTTGTCGGCATCCCCAGCATGAAGGACCGCGAGACCCACTACGGCGTGCATGTGCCGTGGGTCATGGGGCTGATCGCCACCCGCACCATCGACAAGCCGGTGGAGGGCATCTTCGAACTGGTCGCCACCGCCGAGACGCGGATCGAGTCCGGCGTCATCGCCTACGGCGCGCTGGAGCAGGTGAAGGCCAATCCGCACGATCCCGTCGCCCGCGCCCTGTTCGAAACCCACCGCCGCGATCTGGGCTACGGCCTGCTGCTGAAGCGTCACGTCTCCGATCCGCGTCAGGCCTCGCCGGAGCTGATCCACCAGACCGCGTGGGAGACGGTGCCGAACGTGCCGGTCCTGTTCTGGACCTTCCGCGTCATGGCCGGGATCGGCATGTTCATGATCGCCCTGTTCGGAACCGCCTTCGTGCTCTGCACCCTGCGCAGGCACGATACGAAATGGTTCCTGCGGCTGGCCCTGTTCGCCATGCCCCTGCCGTGGATCGCCATCGAGTTCGGCTGGATCCTGGCCGAGTTCGGTCGCCAGCCCTGGGCGGTGGAAGGCGTGCTGCCGACCTTCCTCGGCGCCTCCAGCCTGACCGTGCCCCAGCTGTGGGCCACCATCGTCGGCTTCACCGTGCTGTACGGCGCCCTCGCGGTGGTCGAGGTGCGGCTGATCCTCCACGCCATCAAGAAGGGGCCGTTCCACGAGCAGGAAACCTTCGGCGCGACCGACCCCGAGCAGCCCGGCGAGCGCGTTCCCGCGCCGGCCGTGGCCTGATCCAGACCTTCAGGACATCCGATCATGGAACTTCCTCTCGACTTCGCCACCCTCCGCCTGATCTGGTGGGGACTGCTGGGCGTGCTGCTGATCGCCTTCGCCCTGACGGACGGGTTCGACCTCGGCGTCGGCGCCCTTCTGCCCTTCGTCGCAAAGACCGATGAAGAGCGCCGGATGGTGATCAACACCGTCGGCGCCACCTGGGAAGGCAACCAGGTGTGGTTCATCACCGGCGGGGCCTCGATCTTCGCGGCCTGGCCGCTGGTCTACGGCGTCAGCTTCTCGGGCTTCTACCTGGCCATCTTCCTGGTGCTGCTGGCGATGATC
>JAVHYH010000194.1 GCA_031119155.1 Brevundimonas sp. | reverse complement strand
GTGCAGCGCGGACTGAACATTCCGTCGAAGGGCTGAGCATCCAAACAGCACAATGAAAGAAGGGGCGGTCCGGAGGGACCGCCCCTTTTCAGTTTCGGGGAAGATGTGCGGGCCCGCGGCGTCGGGGGGAGGACAGGGAACCGCGGGCCCGCGCTGGCCGGACGCTTACGCCGCGTCGACCAGAACCAGTTCGGCGTCGGTCAGGGCCGTCACCGTAATCGTTTCCACCTCGGCGATGGCCACGCCGTCACGGGCTTTCGCCTTGACGCCATTGACCTCGATCTCACCGATCGCCGGGACCAGATAGCCGCGACGGGTCGCGCCCAGCGGGTATTCGGCGGTCTCGCCGGCCTTCAGCGTCGCCGCGACGACCCGACCTTCGGTGCGGATCGGCAGGGCGTCGCCGTCGCCTTCGAAGCCGGAGGCGAGGACCACGAACTGACCGGCGCGGTCACCCTTGGGGAAGGGACGCGAACCCCAGGACGGCTTCTCGCCGCGACGGGTCGGCTCGATCCAGATCTGGAAGATCCGGGTCAGCTCCGGCTCGGCGTTGTACTCGGCGTGACGGATGCCGGTGCCGGCGCTCATCACCTGCACATCGCCCGCTTCGGTGCGGCCCTTGTTGCCGAGGCTGTCCTCGTGGGTGATGGCCCCTTCGCGGACATAGGTGATGATTTCCATGTCCGAGTGCGGGTGGGGCGGGAAGCCCGTGCCGGCGGCGATCTCGTCATCATTCCAGACGCGCAGTCCGCCCCAGCTCATCCGCTTCGGGTCATAGTAGTTGGCGAAGGAGAAGTGGTGCTTCGCATTGAGCCAGCCGTGGTTGGCGCCACCCAGGCTCTCGAACGGTCGCAGCTCGATCATGGTCTTGTCTCCGCGCCCCCGCCGTCGGGGGCCGCTATTGCTTGACGCCAAGATAGCGATCGGCTTCGGATCCAAAATAGAAACACCTGAAACTCATCGTTTCGCGGAGCGCGTATGTCGAAACTGCCCGATCTCGAGGCCCTGGCCATCTTCTCCAAGGTCGCCGAGACGCAGTCCTTCTCGCGCGCGGCCGAGGCGCTGGCCCTGTCCAAGGCCACGGTGTCCAAGGCCGTGAGCCGGCTGGAGCTGCGCCTCGGGACCACCCTGCTGCACCGGACCTCGCGCCGGTTCTCGCTGACCGACGCGGGGCGGACGCTGGCGGCGCGGGCGGCGCAGATGCTGTCCGAGGCCGAGGCCGCCGAGGGCGAAATGCTGGATCAGGCGGTGAAGCCGCGCGGTCTGGTGCGGCTGGCCGCGCCCATGTCGTTCGGCATGGCCTATGTGGCGCCCGCCCTGCCCGAGTTCCTGGCCACCCACCCGGACGTGTCGGTGGACCTGCACCTGTCGGACGAGACGGTCGACCTGGTCGGCGGCGGCTATGACTGCGCGCTCAGGATCGCGGCGCTGGCGGATTCGTCCATGACCGCGCGCCGACTCCGGTCCATCAAGCGCCATCTGGTCGCCTCGCCCGACTATCTGGCTCAGCGGGGACGGCCGGAGCATCCGTCCGACCTCGTCCGCCATGCCTGCCTCGGCTACGCCTATCTGCCCAATGCCGAGCTGTGGCGGTTCGTCAGCACCGCGGGCGAGGAGGCGACGGTGCGGCCGCACGGCCCGTTCCGCGCCAACAACGCCGACGCCCTGACCTATGCCCTGTGCGCCGGTCTCGGCGTCGCGCCCCAGCCGGACTTTATCTACTGGCGCGATCTGGCCGCCGGAAAGCTGGAGACGGTGATGACCGACTGGAGCCTGCCGCCCATCGACCTGCATCTGGTGGCGCCCGGCGGCGGGCCGCGTCCCGCCCGGGTGACGGCGCTGATGACCTATCTGGCGGCGAAATTCTCGGGCCCGCTCTGGCCCGGCGACACGGCGGGGAAGCGGACGGCCTGACGCGTGTCTCACGCGCTCCGGGGGCGGGCGGCCTCATACCAAGGTGTGAGGCGCTCGAACACATGGAGAATAGGCCGGGCCGTCCACCGGTATCATGGTGCGGCTCACGGGACGTCACGCGACGTCGGGACAGGGAGACTGGCCGTGAGCAAGACCATCATGCTGATCCACGGGGCCTGGCTGAACTCGGCCAGCTGGGCCGGCTTCAAGGCCCGCTATGAGGCCAAGGGTTACACCGTCGTCGCGCCCGACTGGCCGCACGACGACCGCACCCCCGCCGAACTGCGCGATTTCCCCGAACAGGCGCTGGCCAGGGTCGGGCAGATGGACCTGTTCGACCACTATGACCGGCTGATCCGCGCCCTGCCGGAGACCCCGATCCTGATCGGCCACTCGCTGGGCGGGGTGGTGGTGCAGCATCTTCTGGATCGCGGACTGGGCGTCGCGGGCGTGGCCATCGATCCGGCGCCGACGCCGGGGGTGCCGCTGGGGCCCCACGCCATCGTCTCGGCCCTGCCCGTCTTCCTGGACCTGTTCAGCTGGAAGAAGTCCAAGACGATGTCGCGCAAATTCTTCGCCGAACGCTTCGCCCAGACCGCACCGCGCGACAAGGTGACGGCGCTGTACGACGCCTACATCGTGCCCACGCCGGGAAAGGTCTACTGGGACGGCGTCACCGGCGCCTCGGGAAAGATCGACTGGAAGAACCCGGACCGCGCCCCGCTGCTGCTGATCGGCGGCGAACTGGACCTGATCGCCGACGCCGCCATGACCCGGGGCATCTTCAAAAAGCAGAAGCAGGCGCCGTCGCGCACCGACCTGAAGATCTTCGAGGGCCGGTCGCACTGGACCTGCATGGACGCCGGCTGGGAAGCGGTGGCCGACTACGCCCTCGACTGGGCGGTCGAGCATCAGATCCGTCGCTGACGGCCCGCGCGGGCCCGCTTGAGGAGATCGCCGGATGCAACCCGATCCGCGACCCGACGACGATATCGTCCACGACACGCTCGACGAGCGACTGGACGAAGCGCTCGAAGACAGCTTCCCCGCCAGCGACCCCATCGCCGTCTATCGCCCGGAGGCGTTCAGTTGATCGGCTGACCGCTCGCTGGCGGCCAGGACGCAGGGGCGCGGAAGCATCTGCGGATGCTGTGTCGGGTCGGGTCGGTCTGATTGTCAGGGAGGAAATGGTGGACGCGACAGGGATTGAACCTGTGACCCCTACGATGTCAACGTAGTGCTCTCCCGCTGAGCTACGCGTCCGCCTTTGCGGCCCTGGAGACAAGCCCCGGGGCGGGAAGGCGCGGTCTATAACCCGAGGGCCGCGCGGACCGCAAGGGCAAAAGCCGCTGAATTTACGCCGCGACCATCCGCTCCACTTCGCCCACCAGATCCCGCAGGTGGACCGGCTTGGACAGGACCTTGGCCTGGGGGCTGGCCTGGGCGGCGGAGAGGGCGACGGCGGCGAAGCCGGTGATGAACATGATGCGGATCCCGGGCTGGCGGGCAGCGGCGATGCGCGCCACCTCGATGCCGTCGGCCCCGGGCATGACGATGTCGGTCAGCAGAAGATCCCACGGACCCTGATCGAGGGCGTCGATGGCGTCGTCGCCGTTCTCGCAATCGACCACCGAGTGGCCGGCGCGTTCGAGCGCGCGGGTCAGGAAGCCGCGAAGCGAGTTGTCGTCTTCAGCCAGAAGGATGCGCGCCATAGGTCTTTCGTCGTCCGCCCCGTCGTCTTGAACCGTGACGCTACGCGCGCACTGGTAAACCCGCCATGAAAAACGCCGTAAGGGCGAACCCCGGGCCTGTGGATGGGCGCGCGAAACAGGCTATGCGGTCTGGATGATCATGACGGGCGACGGGCAGACGCGGGAGGAGGGCGAGGCCGTGACGGTCGTGCGCCCCGCCCTGCCCGGGATCGCGCCCGGACGGCTGGTGTTCGCCTCGCCACACTCGGGCGACCTTTATCCCGACGATCTGGACGCCGACCCGAGCCTGCCCCTGTCGAGCCTGCGCAGCGCCGAGGACGCGCTGGTCGACAGGCTGATCGCCGCCGGGCCGGATCATGGCGCGACCCTGGTGCTGGCGCGCTATGGGCGGGCCTATGTCGATCTGAACCGCGACCCGGCTGATCTGGACCCCCAGCTGATCGACGGACTGGACCATCCGGCCTCGCCCCGCTCGGCGGCGGGCTATGGCGTCATCCCGCGGCTGACCGGGGACGGGCGGACCATCCACGCGCGGCGGCTGACGCTGGAGGAGGCGCGGGCGCGGGTGGCGCGGGCGCACGGCCCGTGGACGGCGGCGCTGGATGCGGCGATCGCCGAGGCGCTGGCGCGGCATGGGGAGGCGATCCTGATCGACTGGCACTCCATGCCCGAGCGGGCGACGCGCGCGCCGGGCGGGCCGCGAGGGCCGGATGTGGTGCTGGGCGACCGGCACGGATCGTCCTGTTCGCCGGAGCTGACACGGACGCTGCGGGCGGCGTTCGAGGCGCTGGGCTGGCGGGTGGCGCTGAACCACCCCTATGCCGGCGGCTGGACGACCCAGAGCCGGGGGCGGCCGGAGGACGGCGTCCATGTCCTCCAGATCGAACTGAACCGCGCCCTGTATTTCGATGAAGCGACCCGCGTCCCTGGACGCGGCTGGTCGCGCACGCAGAAGGGCGTGACCCGGGTCATCGCGGCGCTGGGCTCGCTCCGCCTCGGGACATAAAAAAAGCCGCGCCCGAAGGCGCGGCATATAAAGTCTATAGGGAGGAAACGCCCAGGAAGGGCATGACGCCTCGCGGCGTCGAAAATGAAGCTAGTGTGCAGTGCACAAATGGTCAAGCGGGGATTTCGCATCTGCGTTCACGCAATGTAACGGCATCCTTCTGCCGCATTTCGACCCGGTAACCGCTTTCAGCGGCAAAATTCACCCTGAGCATAACGCGTCCGCAAACAAGCATGGCCGCAAACGCCGAACTCAGGGCTCCAGCAGGCGGCGGGCGCTGCGGATGGCGCGGGCGGCGGGCGAACCCGACTGGCGCCAGACCAGCAGGCAGAAGGCCGCGGCCACGCCGACGGCCAGCCACAAGGGCCCGAACAGCCAGGCCGCGGCGGCGAGGGCGAAATAGTAGCCGCGCACGCCCTGGCTGAAGGCGCCCAGGGCCGGATTGAGCAGGCAGGTCGCCGCCTCGCCGAGGGCCACCCGATCCGATTCCGAGTGGGCCTCGGGCGCCGCGCCGATCAGGGCGAGGGTGTAGTTCATCTGGCGCAGGGCCCAGATGAAGTCGAGCAGGCCGCGCACCAGACAGATCAGGATCAGGGCCAGCTTGGCCTCCAGCACCCGGATCGGCACGGCTTCCGCGCCGACCGAGGCGAAACCCTCCAGCGCCGCCTGCCCGCCGAACAGAATGCCGCCCACCGCCGCGATCAGCAGCAGGTTGGTGGAGGCGAAGAAGCTGGCGGAGTTGATCGAATGGCCCATCAGCTGGCTGTCGACCAGCCGCATCTCGCGATGGGTCATGGCCGTCATCCAGACCCGGCGCACGATGCTCATGTCGTCGTTCAGGGTGCCGGAGCGATGGGCCAGCAGCTTCAGCAACGGGTCGTAGCCGAGCCAGCAGACGAAGAAGAGGCCGAGCGCCACATAGTCCAGGGGGGTCATTCTCGCTCCTCAGGCCGAAGCGCCATGGTCGCCCGCATCGCCGCCCGGCTCAAGCCACACGCATGAAAACAGACGCCCTTAACGACGCCGCCGCCTTGCTTCGGGCGCCGTGGAGGCTTATCACCCCGGGCCTCTCCGTTCGCAGTTGCAACATAGACGAGTCCGTCATGAACCTCGACGCCATCCCCGTCGGCCCGAACCCGCCCTGGGACATCAACGTCGTCATCGAGATCCCGCAGGGCGGTCTTCCGGTGAAGTACGAAATGGACAAGGCCTCCGGCGCCCTGTTCGTCGATCGCTTCCTGCACACCGCCATGTACTATCCGGGCAACTACGGCTTCGTGCCGCACA
>JAVHYH010000193.1 GCA_031119155.1 Brevundimonas sp. | reverse complement strand
TTTCCCCACCCCCATCAGCCCGACCAGCGCTATGGTGCGCTGATGGACGGGAATCACCTCGGAATCGGTCATCGCGCGCCTCGCGACAGCGGGCGGCGGGTGAAGGGCGACGGGGAGGATGGGCGCAGGCACGTCATGGTCGCCTTCACCTGTACACGAACACGGGCCGGGGGCCACGCCATGCCGGGTCGCGCCTGATGAGCAGTCCCCAGATCGAGGCCTTTCTGGAGATGATGGCGGTGGAGCGCGACGCCTCGCCCCACACCCTGTCCGCCTATGCCCGCGACCTGGCCGACGCCGAGGGCGGTGTCAGCGGCGGCCTGATGCAGGCGGACGAAACGGCGGTGGAGAGCTGGTACGCCGGACTGGCCGAGCGCGGCCTGTCGCCCGCGACCCAGTCCCGTCGTCGCGCCGCCGTGCGGCAGTTCTACCGGTTCGCACTGGGCGAAGGCTGGCGACAGGATGACCCGTCGCGGCGTCTGGACGCCCCGAAACAGGGCCGCGCCCTGCCCAAGATCCTGACCCGCGAGGAGATCGAGGCCCTGCTGGAGGCCGCTGCCGCCCGCGACGGCGCGGCGGGCGTTCGCATGGTCGCCCTGGTCGAGCTAGCCTACGCTTCCGGTCTGCGGGTCTCCGAGTTGCTGGCGCTGCGGGTCGAGGCCGTGCGCCGCGACCCTGCCTGGCTGATCGTGCGCGGCAAGGGCGGCAAGGAGCGGCTGGCCCCGCTGAACGCCTCGGCGCGCGAGGCGGTGAAAGCCTGGCTGGAGGCCCGCGACGCCGCCCGCAAGCCGGACGCGCCGGACAGTGTGTGGCTCTTCCCCTCCCCCGTCGGCAAGGCCTCGCTGACGCCCCGCCGCTTCGCCCAGATGCTGGATCAGGCGGCCATCGACGCCGGCATCGACCCGTCCCGCGTCAGCCCCCACGTCCTGCGCCACGCCTTCGCCACCCACCTGCTGGAGGGCGGCGCCGACCTGCGCATCGTCCAGACGCTGCTGGGCCACGCCGACATCGCCACCACCCAGATCTACACCCACGTCGCCACCGACCGTCTGGCGAAGATGGTGCAGGAGAAGCATCCCTTGGCGCGAGATGACTGAACCCCGCTTGCTCCCCGGCGTTGACCTGACTAGGTTCCGCCGCCTTCCGAAGCGCCAGCTGGCGCGCCAGTTCCGGACGCCTTGATGGCCACGCACTACCTCGAGTTCGAAAAGCCGATCGCCGATCTGGAGGCGAAGATCGAGGAGCTGTCCCTGCTCGCCTCGACCGCCGGCTCGTTCGATTCCGAAATCGACGGCCTGCAGAAGAAGGCCGATCAGCTTCGCAAGAAGATCTATAGCGGGCTGGACCCGTGGATGAAGACACAGGTCGCGCGCCACCCGCAGCGTCCGCACTTCGTCGATTATATCGAAGGCCTGTTCACCGACTTCGTCGAGCTGAAGGGCGACCGCCAGTTCGGCGACGATCAGGCAATTCTGGGCGGTCTGGCTCGCCTGCGTGGCCGTCCGGTCGTGGTCATGGGCCACGAAAAGGGTCACGACACCCAGACCCGCCTAACCCACAATTTCGGCATGGCCCGCCCGGAAGGTTACCGGAAGGCCGTGCGCCTGATGGACCTGGCCGAACAGTATGGCCTGCCGGTCCTGTCGTTCGTGGACACCGCCGGCGCCTATCCGGGTCTCGGCGCCGAGGAGCGCGGTCAGGCCGAGGCCATCGCTCGCTCGACCGAGCGCGGGCTGACCCTGGGCGTGCCCTCCATCGCCACCATCACCGGTGAAGGCGGTTCGGGCGGCGCCATCGCCATCGCCGCCGCCAGCCGCGTGCTGATGCTGGAGCATTCGATCTATTCGGTCATCTCGCCGGAAGGCGCCGCGGGCATCCTGTGGCGCGACGGGAGCCGGGCCAAGGATGCGGCCATGGCGATGAAGATCACCGGACCGGACCTGATCGACCTCAAGATCGTGGACCGCATCATCGGCGAGCCGCTGGGCGGCGCCCATACCGACCGCGACGCGGCGATCAAAGGCGTCGGCGACGTGCTGATCGAGGAACTGGACGCCATGGCCGGCCTCTCTCCCGAGCAGCTGCGCAAGGCCCGCGCCGACCGGTTCTACGCCATCGGTCGTCTGGGCTGAAACAGCTGCGTTAACCTTCTGATCACCACGAGCCGATCACCATTCGGTCGCGGTGAAGTTCGATTCGCGCCGCAACCTGTGGTGGGGTTTTGGGCATGAGTTTGGGGCTGGACAGTCTGCGCGAGAGCGCGGTGATCAATCTGACCGGCGCCGTGACCATGGTGGTCGACGACTCGCCCTTCGGTCTCGACATCACCGCCAGCGCCCTGCTCGGGTTCGGCATCAAGACGCGCTACGCCTGCCACAGCGGGGCCGAAGCGATGGAGATCCTCAAGGATCATCCCATCGACCTGCTGGTCGTGGATACCGAGATGCCTGAGATGGACGGCTATGAGTTGGTCCGCTGGCTGCGCCGGTCGGGGCTGGATCCCAACGCCTTCGCGCCCGTCATCATGACCGCCAGCCACATCCGCCGCTCGCGGGTGACCGAGGCGCGGGACTGCGGGGCCAATTTCGTCATCACCAAGCCCTTCAGCGCCGCCAGTCTGCTGGAGCGGATCATCTTCGTCGCCCGCGACACCCGCCCCTTCCTCGAGGTCGGCGACTATTTCGGCCCCGACCGGCGCTTCCGCGAAGGCAAGCCGCCCGGCGCCGAGCGGCGCTCGGACATCATCCGCAAGCTGAAGCACGCCGCCGAACAGGCCGCCGCCGCCCAGACCGAGGCCGGAGGCGCCGCATGACCGTCATCACCCACGCCCGCCGCAAGTCGCGCCTGTCGAAGATTATCGACGAAGCCGGCGGCGTCAGCATCGGCACGGCCCTGGCGCAGGCCAAGGTCAATCTGGACGCCCTGCAGCCGCGCAGCGCCGCCGAGGTCGCCGACCGGATCGCCGAACTGGCGGCGATCACCGCGCCGGAGCATCCGGAGCAGACCATGGCCACGCTCGGCGCCGCCTATCGCGCAGCCAACGGCGTCATCGACGCCGCCGGGCCGTTCGGCATGGACGACCTGCATGCGGCGGCCGTCGGCCTGTGCGACCTGATCGACGCGGCCACGCCCGAGCGTCCGTTCGACTGGCGGGTCCTGCCGGTCTACGCCCAGTCGATGCAGCTGTTGCTCGCCCTGTCCGAAGACGCCGAGGCCCGCCAGAAGGTGCGCGAAAGCCTGCAGCAGATGGTCAGCCGCAAGCTGACCCAGGCGGACTAGCTCAGGCCTCCAGCCCGGCCTTTATCCGCGCGCCGCGCGTCTGCTTGCGCCACAGGGCCGCATACTCGCCGCCCTGACGCGCCACCAGTTCATGGTGAGCGCCGCGCTCGACGATCCGGCCGGCCTTCAGCACCAGAATCTGGTCCGCATCGGCGATAGTCGACAGGCGGTGGGCCACGACCAGCGTCGTCCGCCCCGTCCTGGCCTTGCGCAGGGTCTTCTGGATAGCGGCTTCGGTCCGGCTGTCCAGAGCGCTGGTCGCCTCGTCGAGAATCAGGATGCAGGGATCGGCCAGCAGGGCGCGGGCGATGCCGACCCGCTGGCGCTCGCCGCCCGACAGCTTGAGGCCGCGTTCCCCCACGACCGTGTCCATGCCGTCCGGAAGCTGGCCGATGAAGTCCGCCAGCTCCGCCGCTTCCGCCGCCGCCCAGATCGCCGCCTCATCCGCGTCGGGACGGGCGAAGCCGATGTTGGCGCGCAGGGTGTCGTTGAACAGGGCCACGTCCTGCGGGACCAGCGCCACCGCCGCGCGCAGGCTCTCCTGCGTCACCGCCCGGGCGTCCACGCCGTCCACCAGGATCTGCCCCTCCTGCGGATCGAGCAGGCGCAGGGCCAGCTTGACGATGGTGGACTTGCCGGAGCCCGACGGTCCGACCAGCGCCGTCGTCGTGCCGGGCGCGGCATGGAAGCTGACGTCCTGCAGCCCGTTGGCGCGGGCGTCGTGGCGGAAGCCCACGTGCTCGAAGGTCAGGGCGGCGCCGTTGACGCCGGCCGCCCGGTTCAGCGGCGTCGCATCGGCGGCGTCGGCCACCTGAGGCGTCTGACGCGTCACCTTCAGCATCTCCTCCATGTCGATGAAGGATTGACGGATTTCCCGATAGGCGAAGCCCAGAATGTTCAGCGGGGCGTAGAGCGAGATCAGGATCAGCACGGCTGCCGTCACATCGCCCGGCCCCATCCGGCCCGCCGCCGCCTCGAACCCGGCCAGAACCGCCATCACCCCCAGACCGAGGTTCATGATCACGGCCTGGATGATGTTCAGCAGGGCCAGCGAGCTGTTGGCCTTCAGAGAGGCGCGCGTGTAGTCGCCCAGCGCCGCGTCATAGCTGCGGGCCGCGCGCGCCTCCGCGCCGAAGGACTTGACCGTCTCATAGTTCAGCAGGGCGTCGACCGAGACGCCGGCCGCCTGGGTGTCGGCGGCGTTCATCTCGCGCCGGTGCTCGATCCGCCAGTTGGACAGGGCGAAGGTCGAGATCGCGTAGATGGCCACAACGATCACGGCGATGGCCCCGAACCGCCAGTCGTACTTGCCCGCCAGCACCCCCGCCGCCAGCACCAGCTCAACCCCGGTCGGGATCAGGTTGAAGGCGAGGATGCGCAGCAGGAAGTCCACCGCGCGCGAGCCACGGTCCATGGTTCGCGACAGGGCGCCGGAGCGTTTGGTCTGGTGGAAGTCCAGCGACAGGCTGAGGGCATGGGCGAAGGTCTCGGTCGCCGCCGCCCTCTGGGCCGCTGACCGGACGGGGGCGAACACCACGTCAGACACGTTGGGTGCAATGGCCGAGAGCAGGCGGACAATGGCCCAACCCACCGCAAAGGCGGCGAAGCCCCAGCCGACGGCGACCGCCGCGCCCTGCCCCGCCGCCAGATGGTTGACGGCGGCGCCCAGCACCAGCGGCGCGACGACGCCCAAGGCCTTGCCCGCCAACGTCATGCCGATGGCCGCCGCCAGACGCAGTTTGAGTTGCGGCGCATTGGACCGGCCGACCAGACGCATCAGGTCGGCCAGGGCCTGCAGGGTCGGCGGGCCGTCGACAGGGTTCGTCAGCCCGGCTTGCGCCGCCTTCGCTTCCGACCCCTGCCGTCGCCCGGCTCCGCGTTCGCCTCTCATCGCCATCCCCGCCATATGGCCCCGTCAGAGGCCCGGGGGAAGGCTCAGCGTCCGCCGTGCTTGGCGTATTCCAGCTTGGCGATGGTGCGGTTGTGAACCTCGTCCGGACCGTCGGCCAGGCGCAGGGTGCGAACGCCCGCGTACAGCTCGGCCAGCGGGAAGTCGCCCGACACGCCGGCGCCGCCGAACGCCTGGATGGCGTCGTCGATGATCTGCAGGGCCATGCGCGGCGCGGCGACCTTGATCTGGGCGATCTCGGACTTGGCGTTCTTGGCGCCCGCCTGATCGATCATCCAGGCGGCCTTCAGCACTGACAGGCGGCACATCTCGATGTTGATGCGGGCCTCGGCGACACGCTGCTCCCACACCGAATGCTCGGCGATCTTCTTCTTGAAGGCCGTGCGGCTGAGCAGGCGCTCGACCATCAGGTCCAGCGCGCGCTCGGCGGCGCCGATGGTGCGCATGCAATGGTGGATGCGGCCCGGCCCGAGGCGGCCCTGGGCGATCTCGAAGCCGCGTCCCTCGCCCGCGATCAGGTTCTCGACCGGCACCCGGACGTTGTCGAGGACGACCTCGGCATGGCCGATCGGGCGTTCGTCATAGCCGAACACCGACAGCATCCGCTCGACGCGGAAGCCCGGCGTACTGGTCGGCACGAGGATCTGCGACTGCTGCTGGTGGGTGGCGGCGCCGGTGTCCGTCTTGCCCATGACGATGGTGATGGCGACGTTCGGGTGCGCCATGTTGGTCGACC
>JAVHYH010000192.1:2484-5942 GCA_031119155.1 Brevundimonas sp. | reverse complement strand
GGCGAAGACGCCGATCTGTCCTCCCCATCGCCTTGAAGGGGCGATGGAGAGGTGACCCGCCGCCCCTACGACCAGTTTCGACGCATCGGCCTGTTAGGCTGCGCTCACTCCGGTCTTTGACAATCAAACGCCTCGACGCACCGGTTGAACCCCGCGCGCTATCCCCCGCCTCAAGCGAAAATGTGCACCAAAGTGCACTCCATTTTTTTCCGGGTGCACATTTCCCGGCATGTGTCGGGAGTGTCGGGAAGACAGGGTTTCGCGATTTTTCAGAGGACAGGGTCACCGCGCTCATCCCCTTTCGTCATCCTCCGGCGAGCGCAGCGAGACCGGGGGACCCAGCGGCGCGCGAGAGCGCGAAGTTGTCGGGAGCGCAGGCGTTTCAGCGGCCATCCGCGGTATTTCGCCGCCGTCGCGGCGCCGCTGGGTCCCCCGGTCTGCGCCGCTGCGCGGCTTGCCGGAGGATGACGAAAGCAAAGCTCAGCCCTTCTTCCGCCGCATCAGCACCGCGCCGCCGTCCGTCGGCGTCGTCGGTTGCGGGATCCCGGCGAACGCCCGCGCCAGCCGCAGGAAGCCGTTCAGGTCGATCACCTCGGCGCGGTCCTCGGGCGAGATCCCGGCGGCCTCGCACAGTTCGGCGCCGCCCAGCTGTTTCAGGCTGGAGCGCAGCATCTTGCGGCGCTGGCCGAAGGCGGCGGCGGTGACCCGTTCCAGCGCCTTTAGCAGCTCGCGGTCGGGCCGGTCCTCGCGCGGGACCAGATGCACCACGGCGCTGGCGACCTTGGGCGGCGGGGTGAAGGCGGCGGCGGGCAGGTGCATGACCAGCTTGGCCTCGGCCACCGCCTGCGAGATCACCGCCAGCCGGCCATAGGCGTCCTCGCCCGGCCGCGCCACGACCCGCTCGGCGACCTCCTTCTGGAACATCAGCGTCAGCGACGCCGGCGTCCACGGCCCGGTCAGCCATTTGATCAGCAGGGGCGTGCCGACATTGTAGGGCAGGTTGGACACCAGATGCGCCGGCCCCTCGACCAGCTGGTCCTCGCGCACATTCAGCGCATCGGCCTCGACGACCGTCAGCCGCCCGGCCCCGTCATCCAGCTCGTTTAGCAGCGGAATGAAGCGCGGATCCTTCTCGACCAGCACCACCTTGCCCGCGTCGCTTTCCAGCAGCGCCCGCGTCAGCCCGCCGGGGCCGGGTCCGACCTCGATCACCGGTCGCCCTTCGAACGGCCCGGCGAAACGGACGATCTTCCGCGTCACATTCAGGTCCAGCAGGAAATGCTGGCCGAAGCTCTTCTTGGCGGCGAGCCCGTGGGCGTCGAGATGTTCGCGGAGGGTCAGATCGGTGGTCACAGACGCTGACTAGCGCACCGCGCGCGCCGCCGCCATCACTCCCGCCAGCCGGATTGCGGCGATCAGGCTGTCTGCGCGCGCCACGCCCTTGCCGGCGATCTCGAAGCCGGTGCCGTGGTCGGGAGAGGTCCGCACGACCGGCAGGCCCAAGGTGGCGTTCACCCCGCCCCAGAAGTCCAGCGTTTTCACCGGGATCAGCGCCTGATCGTGATACATGGCGATGGCGGCGTCATAGGTGGCGCGGGCCTCGTCATGGAACATGGTGTCGGCGGACAGGGGGCCGACGACGTCCAGACCCTCGTCGCGCAGCGCCTCCAGCGCCGGACCGATGACCTCGATCTCCTCCAGCCCCAGCGCCCCGCCTTCGCCGGCGTGCGGGTTCAACCCGGCCACGGCCAGACGCGGGCGAGCGATGCCGAAGTCGCGCTTCATCGCCTCATGGACCACCCGGGCGGTGCGCTGGATCCGCTCGGCGGTGACCAGTTCGGGCACCCGGGCCAGCGGCGAATGGATGGTCACCAGACAGGCGCGCAGGTCGCGGGCCGTCAGCATCATCACCGGGCCGCGCGTGCCGCTGAACGGGGCGTCGGCGGTCAGCTCGGCGATGAACTCGGTATGGCCGGGGAAGCGGAAGCCGGCGGCGTACAGGGGGGCCTTGGCGATGGGGGCGGTGACCACGCCCGCGGCCTCGCCGGACAGGGCCAGATTGACCGCCTGCTCGATCCAGTCGGCGACCGGACCGGCGTTGGCGGGGCTGGAGACGCCGGGCGTGACGGGGCCGGGCAGGGGCTGGTCCAGCACCGGGACGCCGCGGGCGAAGACGCCGGGCGCCTCGCTGATGTGGGGGATGGGCTGGACCGGCTGGCCCTGTGCGCGCAGCAGGGCGGCGTCGCCGATGACGGCGAAGACCGGGCCTTCGGCCTTCAGGGCGGCCCAGGCGCCGGCGATGATCTCCGGCCCGACGCCCGCCGGCTCCCCCATCGAGAGCGCCAGCGGGGCGGGCGACGGGGTCATCAGTTCTTGTACTCGATCAGGGCGTCTTCACGCAGGTCGCGCATATAGCGACGGCCCAGGGTCGCCAGGGTCTGGCGGAACAGCTGGTTCTCGACCACGCGGGCGTCCGGCGCCTCGGTCCCGCCGACGCGACGGCCGCAGACCGCCAGCAGGTGCACGCCCAGCGGGGTGCGGACCGGCGAGCTGATCGTGCCGATCTCCGACGAGCGGGCGACCTGCTGGAATTGCGGGGCCAGGTTCTGCACGTCCGCTTCGCCCAGATCAGCGCCCAGCAGGCCCTGTTCCGAACGGGCGCGGGTCAGGATGTTGTCGCAGGTCAGCTGGCCGCGGATGGCTTCCAGCCGCTGCGTCGCCGCCGCGACCTCGGCCTCGCCCGCCGTCTCCGG
Organism: Brevundimonas sp.; assembly: GCA_031119155.1. GTDB lineage: Bacteria > Pseudomonadota > Alphaproteobacteria > Caulobacterales > Caulobacteraceae > Brevundimonas. Next base: position 3,189 of record JAVHYH010000192.1, on the reverse strand, counting down.
CAGTTCGACCATGACCTGCTTCATCGACACCAGACTGGCCGAAGCCCCGTCCCGTTTGTCGCGCATGTAGATGATGTAGACGCCGCCCTCGACCGGGATCGGACGCGACAGCTGGCCGGGGGCCAGTTGATCCAGCGCCTGCTGCAGGGCGGGCTGGACGGTGCCTTCGGCGATCCAGCCGGCGTCGCCGCCGCGCGTGGCCGAGGGGGCCGAGGAGAACTGCTGGGCCACGTTCTGGAAGGGCGCGCCCTGCACCATCTGGGCGACCAACTGGGTGGCGCCGTTCATCGCGGCCTGCTGGCCGCCGACGCGGGCGGCCTCGATGTAGATCTCGCCGACCAGATACTGCTTCTTGGTCGCGGCCTCATTGGCCTGGCGGACAGCGGCCTCGACGGCGGAGCGGCTCACCCGGGCGCGGCCCTGGAAGCGTCCGCCGACCAGCTGCGACCAGCCGATCTGGGTGCGGAGCTGTTCACGGACGGTCTGCGGGCGGATGCCGCCCTGGGCCAGGTACTGGAGGTAGGCCTCGGGCGTGGCGCCGACTTCCTGCGACATCGAGGCGATCTCGCGATCGACGTCCTCGTCGCTGACGACCAGGTCCGGATACTTCGCCAGTTCCTGAATCTGCAGCCGCTCGTCGATCAGGGCGTTCAGCGCCTGCTGCTGGATGGCGGGAAGGTTCTCGTTGGTCGGCTGGACCTGCGT
>JAVHYH010000192.1:0-2474 GCA_031119155.1 Brevundimonas sp. | reverse complement strand
CGCGGTGACCTTCTCGCGGATCTTGTTGGACAGGACGTCGAGCTTGACGCGCAGCAGGATGTCGGCCTCGGACTGACCGGACGTCGTCAGGAACTTCTGGTAGTCCGCGTCCTTCGGGAACGACGCCTTCTTCTGGTCCTCGAACTGCTTCTTGACCTCGTCGTCGGTGACGGTGATCTTCTGGTCCTTGGCCTCGCCCACCAGCCACTGGTAGGAGATCAGCAGCTGCAGCGCCTGCTGCTGGATGGCGGGAAGGTTCTCGTTGGTCGGCTGGACCTGCGTCATGGCGATCAGCAGCAGCATGCGCTGGCGAAGATCAAAGCCGGTGATGACGCTGTCATTGACGGTGACCAGGATGCCGTCGGTCATCTGGAACTGCGGGGCGGCGGTCGGAGCGGCTGCGGGCGCGCCCTCGGCGGCCGGGTTCAGCGTCCCTGCGGCGGCCGGAGCCTGCTGCCCCGGCGCGGTCTGTGCGACGGCCGAGCCGGCCACCAGCGCGGCCATGGCCACGCCCGTCAAGTAACGCTGCAAACGCATGTCAGTCCTGATTCCTCATGCGGCGCCGCCGGTTCGACCCGGACTACGCGGTCTTCGCGCAGCCTGAGTCGCGCGTCGGTCAGCGCCCGTCGCCCTGTCCTTACCCTGTACCGCCGAAAGTGGCGAGGTTTAGGCGGATATAGATGCCCTCGGACGGTCCACTGGGCCGGACCTGTGTGTTGTCCCGGCGCCACCCCAGCTCGAAGCGGAAGCAGTCGTCGTCGAACAGGATGCCGACTTCGGAGCGGGTGATCAGGTCGCGTTCCAGATCGGCGATGCCCGAGGCGGCGACGCCCCAGTTGCCGTAGATGAACTGCTGGCCCGAGACCTGGACGAACTCGTAGTTGCGGTTCTCGGGGCCCGAGAGCGGGTTGGAGCGGTCCACGATGTAGGTCATTGTCGCCAGGTTGCGCGGTCCCCAGCGGCCGTCGATGGCCGCTTCGGCGCGCCGGATGTCGCCCGAGGAATCGATGGTCGCGTGGGCCCAGCCGCGGATGCGGTCCGACGGCGAGAAGCTGCCCTGCACCACCCAGTCCGAGGTGTCCGCCGCCAGACCCGTCGGGTCGTAGAGCTGGGCGGGGGCGTCGGGCACCGGGATCAGGAAGGCCGATTCCTCCACATCACGGAAGCTGCGCCCGACGAACAGGCTGGCCTGACGGCTTTCGCCCCAGCGCAGGGTCGCGCGGGCGCCGGTGGTGAAGCGCATGCCGCCTTCCAGCAGGTCGTAGCCGGGGAAGCGGTCGGTGCGGAACAGGGAGCTTTCGTCCAGCTCCAGGGTGGCGCTGTCCTCGTTCGGGATGCGCACATCCAGATCCGGATCGGTCGAGACCGACAGCTGGGCCATGGGCTCGATGATCAGGTCAGCGCCCGCGTTGATGCGACGGATCAGCGGCCAGGAGACGTCCAGACCGGCCGTGGCGCGGCTGCGGGTCACGGTGTCGTCCTCGGCCCCCAGCATCGGCGGCAGGTCGCTGATGGAATAGATGTCCGCCCGGAGGTCGACGAAGGGCTCCCAGCGCACGCCGATGGGCGAGATCATCGTCCGGCGCCATTCGGCCTGACCCGAGACCCGGCGACTGTCGATGCCCGAGAAACCGGTCGTGGGGCCGGGCGGGATCGCGCCCGGACGCAGCACCGGGCTGCCGACATACTCCTCACGGTACAGGGAGACGGCGGAACCCCGCAGCCGCAGACGACCGCCCAGCACCGGGCCGTTCGGCTCCCAGCGGGCTTCGATCAGCGGGGCGACATAGGGCAGTTCGCCATCGCTCTCGAAGACGTTCAGCGCGGGCGCGTCGAAGTCGAACTCCTTCACCCGCAGGCTCTGGATCGAGAAGGCGGCGACGGACAGGTAGGACCGCTCGGTCTGACGCTCGGCGTAGAGCTGGGAGATCAGCCGGCGCTCGTCGCCGTAGTACAGGCCGTTGTCCTGATAGGGCTCGCGGATGTCGTAGCGGTCGAACAGGGTCTTGTCCGACGTCCGTTCGGCGGTGAAGCCCCAGCGCCACGGACCGGCCGGATCGAAGTCACCGTGCGCCAGCAGGTAGCTGCGGTGGGTCCGGTCGCCGAAGCGGACATGCTCCTCGACCTGACCATCATTGTCGGTGTCGAAATTGCCGAAGTTGCGCTCGTGGGTGTAGCCGCCGCGAACGACGATCGTGCCGTCCGTGAAGCGTCGGCGCCATTGCAGGTTCAGGAACGGCGCGACGTTGGTGTTGATCTGCGGGCTGATCAGCCAGTCTTCCGACGGCGAGATCACATGCAGATAGGGGACTTCGATGCTGACGCCGCGGTCCTGATCGAAACGCGGGGTGGGCACCAGGAAGCCGGACGCCCGCTCCACGGTCGGATCGGGGTGCGAGAACAGCGGCAGGTAGAAGACCGGCACGCCGCCGATGCGGAAGACGGCGTTGCGGTACAGGACCGCGCGCAGTTCC
>JAVHYH010000191.1 GCA_031119155.1 Brevundimonas sp. | reverse complement strand
GAGCTGGATCAGCGCCCGGTAGCGATCAATGAAGACCGTGCCGACGACGCCGAGACTCAGGGCGAAGATCGACAGGCCGAGGATGACGCTGAGCGGGGCTGCGGCGAAGAAGATCTGGAACGCCGGCATGACGCGGCCGACCAGTCCCGAGGCCAGGTTGAAGATCAGGGCGAAGACCAGCAGGGGCGCGGACAGCTGCACCCCCAGGGCGAAGCTGTCGCCCAGCGTCCGGATAGCCAGGGTGGCGAAATCGCCGGTGACCAGCGGGCGCGCCGGGGCGATCAGTTCGTAGGAGCCCACCAGACCGGCGATGAACAGGTGGTGGGTGTTGGTGGCGAAGATCAGGGTCGTGCCCAGCAGCATCAGGAAGGCCGCGATGGTCGTGCCCGGCTGGGCCTGCATGGGGTTGGCGGTCTGGGCGAAGCTGAGAGTGGTCTGCAGTGAGACGATCTCGCCCGCCGTCGACAGGGCGGTCAGGAAGCTGCGCAGCAGGGCGCCGATCATCAGGCCGACGATGACCTCGCGGATGACCCAGCCGGCCATGCCGCCCACCGTCGCCGGCAGCGCCGGCAGGGTGCCCGCCACCACCGGCCACAGGGCCAGGGTCACGACCAGACCGAAGGACAGGCGGATGCGCGGCGGCACATAGCTTTCGCCCACGCCGGGCAGCATCAGCAGCACTGCGCCGATCCGGGCGAAGATCAGCGCGCCCTGCCAGACCTGTTCTGATGTGGCGTAGGGCTCCACGCGCCGGTCACATGCCGGCGATGCGCGCGGCGATGGTCCGCATGAAGCCGCCCAGCAGGGCGCCCATCAGCGGCAGGAACAGCAGGAGCGAAACGAAGATGGCGATGATCTTGGGCGCATAGATCAGGGTCTGTTCCTGGATCTGCGTCAGGGCCTGCACCAGACCGATCGCCACGCCGACCACCAGGCCGACCAGCAGCACGGGCGCACACAGCTGGATCGTCAGCCACAGGGCGTCACGACCCACATCCAGAACTTCCGCGCCGTTCATCCCACGCTCCCGAGGCCGCAACACGCGCAGCCGAACTGGGCAAGAAATGCCGGGAGCGTGGTTAACAAGGCGTTAGTGATGACGTCATTGGCGGGACGACAGTCGCGCGTGATAGCTGTGCGGTATGACCACCACCCCCGCCCTGTCAGATTCTCTCATGGCGCTGCTCCAGACGCTGGGCGAGGAATTGTCGGTCGGTCGCCCTCGGCCCGAAACCGTGAACAGACTCGTCGCGGAGCTTTCTGCGGTTCCGGCTGAGAGGATTTCACGTGTCGCCGAAGCCCTTCAGGGCAGCCCCTGCCTCTACGGCTGGTCACCAACGCTGATTGCCCCTGCTCCGGTGACGCTTTCGAAGAAGGTTATCCAGTTCTTGGCCCCGGCCACAATGGAACGGCGACCGCGTTCCCGGAGGGAGCTCCTGGACCTGCTGAAGCGAACGTCAGAGCTCGAATACCTCTTCCTTTTCAGCGGCGACGGCTATGTTCGCGAGGCGGCGGTCAGAAAGCTGGCGATGGCGTCATCTCCGTTCTTCGCCTCGGCGCTGGCGCTCCGCCTGAACGATTGGGTTCCGCAAGTTCGAGTGGCCGCAGAGCAGGCCATCGCAAGGGTCTTCGGCAAGGACGACGCCGCAGTGTTGGCCGAAGCCGCCCTCTTTCTGCTGGCGAGAACACCCTTCTGGTCCCGGAATCCGGCTGCCGTTTCACTGCTGTCCGAAGTGCTCACCCGCAACGACGTCGTCGATGCCTTGTTGAGACGGTTCAAGGCGCGTCGTGACGGCCTGACATTGGAGGCCCTGCGCGCTGCGCTGATGAGCCCGGCCTTGACCCTCACCTCTTGGCCCTGGCCACGGAAGCGAGCAATCCAACCGCCCGGGTGATCGCTTTTGACAGCCTGCTGCGCGGCGAAGTTCGGCGTCGGACCGGGTTCGAGCGGCAATGGATCGACCGTACATTTAACCTGTACCGCCGCGCACCCACGTTCGCGCGACGGACGATCGCCCAACCCCTACCCCTGCAGAACCTGATTGGCTTGGCGTCACGGGATCGATCGGCAGCTGTGCGGCGCATCGCGGGCGACGCCTTGGTCAGCAACCGCCGCGCGCTTCCCGACATCGCTCCCTTACTGGCGCCGTTGCGTCATGACCGCTCCGCAGCCATCCGGCAGCGTATCGCCTTCATTGACGGTGATCTGGGGCTGGAACTTCACTCCGCTTCGGGGTCTAAGGCCCCATGACCAAGCCGAGCATCACCCAGGCCGACGCCGAAGCCGCTGTCCGCACCCTGATCGAATGGGCGGGCGACAATCCCGACCGCGAGGGCCTGCTGGAGACCCCGGCGCGCGTGGCCCGCAGCTATCGCGAGCTCTACGAGGGCTATGAGACCGATCCGCGCCAGTATCTGGAAAAGACCTTCGAGGAGGTCGGCGGCTACAACCAGATGGTCGTGCTGAAGGACATCCGCTTCGTCAGCGCCTGCGAGCACCACATGCTGCCGGTCGTCGGCGTGGCCCACGTCGGCTACCTGCCGACCGACCGCGTGGTCGGTATCTCCAAGCTGGCGCGCGTGGTGCGCGGCTTCGCTCGCCGCCTGCAGATCCAGGAGAAGATGACCTCCGAGATCGCCCTGGCCATCGAGGAAGTGCTGCGGCCCCAGGGCGTGGGCGTGGTCATCGAGGCCGAGCACAGCTGCATGACCCTGCGCGGGGTCAATGCGCCCGGCGCCAGCCTGACCACCAGCCACCTCAGCGGCGTGATGCGCGACGATCCCCGGACCCGCGAGGAGTTCCTGCGCCTGACGCGGAAATAGGGGCGGCTCAGCCCGCGCGCGAGCGGGTGATGTCGTCCAGCCAGACCAGAGTGGGGTCGCCGAGGATCTGCTGGACCCGCTCCACAAGACCCGACGGCGTCAGCGGCTTCAGCAGATAGCCGCGCGCACCCAGCCGGCGCGCCGTGACCAGATTGTCCCCGGTGCCCGAGGCGGTCAGGACCAGCACGGGCACGTCCTTCCAGGTCTCGACCGTGCGGATGGCGGCCAGCACTTCCAGCCCGTCCACCTTGGGCATGTTCAGATCGAGGATGACGAGGGCGGGCGGCGCATAGGCCAGCCGCGTCAACGCCCCCACCCCGTCGGATACAGTGGTCACCTCATAGCCCGCCGAGGACAGGATCAGGGTGAAGAGTTCGCGGATGTCCGCTTCGTCTTCGGCGATGAGAATCGACTGGGCCATGGAGAATCCCGCTGGCGAAAAGCACTGATCCGCAAGCGTAACTGCGTCTGTTAACGATGCAAGATCACGGCCCGGTCCTTGCGGCGAACCTCCCGAAGGAGGCTGATCTGATGCCCTGGACCGCGATTTCGACCCGGAATGAGACACTGCCCATCGTTCGGGGCGGGTGGCTCGACGCCCTGCGTTTCATCGTGGCCAGCCTGATCATCCTGCATCACTTCCAGATGTCGGCCCCCGTGCCGCTGGCGGAAGGGGTGCATCCCGTCTTCGAGCGGGGCGGCTTCCTGCTGACCAACTTCTTCCTGATCGACAGCGGCTATGTGCTGATGCGGGTGTACGGCGCTTCGGTCGCCAAGGGCTCGATGTCGGCGGGCGACTTCTTCCTGAAGCGCTATCTGCGGGTCGTGCCGGCCCATCTGATCATGGGCCTGTCGCTGGTGGCGCTGGTCGTGGTCGGCGGCGCCTTCGGCTTCGGGCCGCGCGCGCCCGAGTGGTTCCGCTGGGACCAGCTGCCCGCCCAGCTGACCCTGACGCAGGCCTTCGGCATTCCCGGCGGCTATGGCTGGAACGCGCCGAGCTGGTCGGTCTCGGCCCTGATCGGCTGCTACCTCGCCTTCCCGTGGATCCTGCGGGCTCTGGTGAAGCTGGGGCCGTGGAGCGTGCTGGCGACGGGCGTGGTCCTGTACCTGATGGCCAACCAGCTGACCTGGACCCTGTTCGGCTATCCGGTTTACCAGATGCCGATGGGCTTCGGCTTCTTCCGCGCCCTGCCGCTGTTCTTCCTGGGTATGACGCTGGCCTGGTTCGCCCAGAAGGTCTGGATCGCGCCGAAGCTGGCGGGCTGGGCCGGGATCAGCGCCGCGCTGCTGCTGGCCTTCGTCCAGTATTTCGACAAGCACGCCCTGATCTCGCTGGCCTGTATCTCGACCATCATCCTGGCCGCCGGCGCGACGCCGACCCCGCGCCCGTCGAGGTTCGTCGAGAAGGCCGCCCAGGTCTCGTTCTCGATGTTCATCACCAATGAGGTGGTGCGCATCGCCTGGTTCGGCGTGACCAATGTGCTGGTCGCGAAGCTGGCCCTGCCCTCGCCGGTGCAGTGGGCGCTGTGGGTCGCGGGCGTGGCGGCGGCCTTCGTCTTCGCCTTCCTGTTCCACATCATCATCGACACCCCGATCCAGAACCGCATCCGCGGCTGGCTGAAGTCCCGCCGTCGTCGCGCGGTCGAGCCGAAGCTGCAGCCGGTGGTGTCGATCGAGGGCTGAGCCCTACATCCCCTCGATCAGGTGCAGGATGTTGCCGTCCGGATCCCTGAACCAGACCAGCTTCATCGGACCGGCCTCGTGGATGTCGCCGTTCAGCGTCAGGCCCATGTCGGGGTAGCGGTCGAACGCCACGCCCCTGGCGCGCAGGTCATCGACCACCTCGACGAGATCGCCCTTCATCTCCCAGGTCACGGCGTTGGCCTTGTTGGTCCCGGCGAATTCGGACTGATAGACGGTCAGCACCGTCTGGCCGGTGCGGACGGCGAAGACGCCGTTGTCCTCATGGCTTTCGATGACGGTCAGGCCCAGCGTGTCCTCATAGAAGACGCGGGCGCGGGCCATGTCGCTGACGGCGACGATGGCGGACGAGTTGCGGTCCTTCAGCATGGCGGTCTCCCTTGAACATGGAGACGCAGCGTCCGGGCCCGGGGCCGGTTCCGACGGCTCAGCGTCAGATCGGCATCCGCATGATTTCCTGATAGGCCGAGATGACCTGATCGCGCACGGCCATGACCTGATCCAGCGAGGCTTCGGCGGAGCTGATGGCGGTGACCACGTCGATCAGACTGCCCTGCCCCTGCACCGATGTGGCCATCTGGGCCTCGGCGCCGCGCGTCGCCTGGGTCATGTCGCCCATGACATTGGTCAGCATCTCGGCGAAGCCGGACTGCTGGGTCGCCGTTGTCGGTGCGGTCGGCATGGCCCCGCCCTGGATCGCCGAATAGGCCTTGGCCGCCATCATCGGATTCATGGCTCAGTCCTATCGCTTGATCAGGTCGAGGGTGCGGGTTTCCATCGTCCGCGCCGTCTCGATGACGTTCAGGTTCGCCTCATAGGCCCGCTGGGCCTCGCGCATGTCCATCGCCTCGACCAGGGTGTTGACGTTGGGACGCAGCACATAGCCCTCGGCGTTGGCCGCCGGGTGCGAGGGGTCGTATTCGGTGTTGAACTCGCTCTGGTCGGGGCGAACCTCGGCCAGGGTGACGCTGGTGGCGCCGTTGATCTCGCGCGCCTGGAAGACTGGGATCTGGCGGCGATAGGGCTCGCCGCCGGGGGTCAGGGCCGTCGACTGGGCGTTGGCGATGTTCTCGGCGATGATCCGCATGCGCGACTGCTGCGCCTTCAGGGCGCCGGCGGCGACGGCCATGGCGTTGTTCCGGGGCGGGACGGGATCGGGCATCGGTTACTCTCCCTCTATCAGCGGCCGGGCGCGCGAGCGGCGGTGCGCAGCATGTTCATCACTTCCATGAACTGCCCGTATTCGATCGCCTTGTCGGCGCGCAGGAAGATGCGGGTGTCCTTGTTGCCCTCCGTGATCCGCTCCAGCGCGGCGGCGAGCTGATCGCGGGCGATCGTCTCGTTGCCGAGGCTGAGGCCAAGGTCGTCCTTGACGGTCAGGTAGAGCGGCTCGTCAGGGCGCTCGGCCGGCTGCGCGGTGGAGGCGGGAAGATCGACAT
>JAVHYH010000190.1 GCA_031119155.1 Brevundimonas sp. | reverse complement strand
GGGCTGGGCGGGCGCCGGCGTCCGCGCAGGCGCACGCGCCGGGGCGGCGGGCGGGGACGTCGCCGCCGGAGCGCTGGCGCGTTCGGCAGCCGCATCGCGGCGGGCCTGCGCATCACGCACCGCCGCGGACTGGGCCTCCGTCGGCTGGGGCACGGTTCCCAGCGCGGCCAGCGGCGCCGCGTTCAGGTCCTCGCCCCCGACCAGTTGGCCGAAGTCCTCGAACAGCAGGATCTTCACATAGTCGATGGCGCCGCGGTCGCTGAACAGCTTGACCCGCCACGACCCGTCGATGCCCTTGGCGGCTACGCCGATCGGCACGCCGCGCGGGAAGCCGCCGCCGTCGCCCGAGGTCAGGATCCGGTCGCCCGCCTGCACCGAGCCGACACCGCGCACGAATTCCAGTCGGGGATTGCCCGAGCCGTCGCCGGTCAGGATGGCCCGCGCATCCGAGCGGTCGATCAGCACCGGGGTGCGGCTGGCCACGTCCGTCAGCAGCAGCATGCGGCTGACATTGCCGGAGGTTCCGACGACGCGACCGACGAGGCCATGTTCGTTGATGACGGGGTTGCCGACCTTCACGCCACGGCCCGCGCCGATATCCAGCAGGCGGGCGTTCGAGAAGGGACCGCGCGAGTCCGAGACCGACCGGGCGGTGCGCATCGGCACTTCCGGCTCGGGACGCAGGCCCAGCATGCTTTCGTAGCGGGCGTTGATGTTCTTCAGCGCGATGGCCTGGTCCCGCCAGGGCTCCAGCTCGGCCAGTTCCTGCTTGAGACGCCGGTTCTCGGACACGGCGAAGAAATAGCCGCCGACATAGTCGCTGACATGGCCGATCCAGCGCACCGGCGCGGCGAAGACGCCGCCGACCGGCCCGGAAACCGTCTCCACCGTGGCGCGGGCGGGCTGATAGGGGGAGGCCTGGGCCCGGCTGTCGCTGACGATCAGCAGGACGGCGCCCAGCAGGCATGCGCCGGTGGCGACCGCGGCCGTCCAGACCAGCGGCACCTTGATGTTCTCGAACGGTCCGTCGCGAAACGCCACGGCGCGCCTTCCTCAGAAATGGGGAATCGGCGGGACGCCCCCGTCGATCTGCCGAGCCTATCGCAAAAACCGGGCCAGATGGGAACCGGCTGTATCCCTGCAATGACAGGGATTTGAGGTCATTTCCGTGACCGGCCCTTAAAGGGCCGAATCCAGGACGCCCTTCATCCAGCGCGGGTGCTCCAGCACGCGGCCGCAACCGATGGCGACGCAGGACAGCGGATCATCGGCCACCGACACCGGCAGGCCGGTGTGGTCGCGGATCTCGACGTCCAGACCGCGCAGCAGCGCGCCGCCGCCGGTCAGCATGATGCCCTTGTCGGCGATGTCGGCCGCCAGTTCCGGCGGGGTGGCTTCCAGAGCGACCTTCACGGCCTCGACGATCTGCGAGACCGGCTCGGCCAGCGCTTCGGCCGCCTGACGTTCCGAGATGCGAACTTCGCGCGGCACGCCCTGCATCAGGTCGCGGCCCTTCACGTCGATCGACAGGCCTTCGCCGTCGGCCGGGATACGGGCGGTGCCGATATCCTTCTTGATGCGCTCGGCGGTCGTTTCGCCGATCAGCAGGTTATGGTTGCGACGCATGTAGCTGATGATGCTGTCGTCCATCTTGTCGCCGCCGACGCGGACCGAACGCGAATAGACGATGCCCGACAGCGACAGCACGGCCACCTCGGTGGTGCCGCCGCCGATGTCGACGACCATCGAACCGGTCGGCTCGTGGATCGGCAGGCCGGCGCCGATCGCGGCGGCCATCGGCTCGTCGATCAGGCCCACGCGGCGCGCCGAGGCGTTCAGGCAGGAATCGTTGATGGCGCGGCGCTCGACGGCGGTGGCGCCCGACGGCACGCACACGATGACCTTCGGGTTCACGAAGCCCTTGCGGTTATGAACCTTGCGGATGAAGTGCTTGATCATCTCTTCGGCGACTTCGAAGTCGGCGATGACGCCATCGCGCATCGGGCGGATGGCTTCCATGTGACCGGGGGTCCGGCCCAGCATCTGCTTGGCCTCGATGCCGACGGCGTGGACGATCTTCCGTCCACCGACATTCCGCAGCGCCACAACCGAAGGCTCGTTCAGGACGATGCCCTTGCCCTTCATGTAGATCAGGGTGTTGGCGGTGCCGAGATCAATGGCGATGTCGTTCGAGATCGCGCCGAATACGTGGGAGAACATGGGCCTGGGATACCGTTCGTTCGGGCCTTGAGGGCGTGCGTTTTAACTCGATCCGTTTCGGCGACGCCCTGACCGCGCGCATCCCCATACGCGCCGTCTCCTGATCGTCTTCGCCTGACTGACCGAGGGCTCGTTTGCCCGTGTGCGGAGGCGAATACAAGCCCCGTCAACGTTGCATGGTCCCGGAACGGGGACAGGCTGTTCACGATACTGTCAGTCGAAGCCGTCGAGCCGTCCGAACACGGCGTTTGACCGCCCGTTCGACCCTGCCTTTTCCGTCCATGGAGGCCGCTCGAATCGTTTCCTCTCGCGGTCAGTCGTCGGCGACGCCTGCCGCCCTTTCACGGCGTTTCACGAACTCGCGCACCGCCAGCATCAGACCCAGCCAGACCACAGCCACGCCCGCCAGGATCAGCGAGGTCCAGACCCCGTCGCCCGACACCGCCGACACCACCGCCCCGCCGAAGAAGGCCACCAGCGCGGTCTTGGGCAGGACCCCCACTGCGCATCCGCCCAGATAGCCCCAGAAGTTCGCCCGGGCCGCCCCGAACGCCATATTGACCACGATGAAGGGCGCCGAGGGCACGTTGCGGATCATGAAGCTGGCGTAGAAGGCGTTGCGCCCGACGAACCGCTTGAGACGGTCCAGCGTCCGGCTGTCGAACCGGTCGATCAGCCGCGCGGTCGGCCCCCGTCCCAGCCAGTAGGTCACGCCCGCCGACACCACCGTCGCCGCCCAGCTGTAGGCGAACCCGAGATTCGGGCCGAAGGCGACCACGCAGGCGGCGATCAGGATGAACTGCGGCGCGCCGATGAAGGCCGAGACCACGAACAGCACCACCGTCGCGGCGAAGGCCCAGGGACTGCCCGCATAACCCTGCAGCCAGGCCTCCAGCTTCGCCTCGGTCGCCAGACCCAGCTGCGTCTTGCCCAGCGCCAGCAGGCCCAGCGTCGCGCCCAGCAGCAGGACGGTCGCCAGCACCACCTTCCAGCGGCGGGCCTCCATGTTCAGGATGAAGTCGAGGATGCGGCGCAAGGCTCTGTTCCGGCTCAGATCAGGGCCATTTGCACGGACAGCCCCTGCCCGTTCAAGCGTCCTGATCCAGCATCCGCTCCAGCGTGGCCAGTTCGTCGGCCTCGGCGGCGGGCTTGTCCCAGCGGATGCGGTTGATGCGGGGGAAGCGCATGGCGACGCCGGACTTATGCCGCTTCGACCGCTGCAGGCCCTCGAAGGCGATCTCCAGCACCAGACCGAAGTCCCGCCCCGCCTTCACTGACCGCACCGGCCCGAAGCGTTCGACGGTGTTGTCCCGCACGAATTTGTCGAGCTGTTTCAGCTCCTCGTCGGTGAAGCCGAAATAGGCCTTGCCCACCGGGGTCAGGGCGTGGGCGCCGTCCGCATCCTCGGTCCAGACGCCGAAGGTGAAGTCGGAATAGAAGCTGGACCGCTTCCCGTGTCCGCGCTGGGCGTACATCAGCACCGCGTCGACCAGGTGCGGGTCGCGCTTCCACTTGAACCACGGCCCCTTGGGGCGTCCGGCCTCATAAACGCTGTCCAGCCGCTTGAGCATCAGCCCTTCGGCCGACTGCGCATCGCCCTCCGGCGGTTCGGCTCGGATAGAGCTCAGCGCCTCCCAGCTGTCGAACGGGACCAGAGGCGACAGGTCCAGCCGCTCCGAGCCCGCCGCCGCCACGAACCGCTCCAGCCGCGCCCGCCGCTCGGCGAACGGCAGGCCGCGCAAATCCTCGCCGTCGGCGGCCAGCAGGTCATAGGCCCGGATGCCCGCCGGATGGCTGGTGATCAGCTTCGGGTCCGCGACCTTGCGGTTCAGCCGCTGCTGCAGGTCGCCGAAGGCCCCCACCCTGCCCTCTCGCAGCACCAGCAGTTCGCCGTCGATCACCCCTTCATAATCCAGCGCCGCCAGCACATCCGGGAAGGCCGGCGACACATCCTCGCCCGTCCGGCTGTAGAGACGCTTCACCCCGCCCTCGCTGACCGCCTGCACCCGGATGCCGTCCCATTTCCATTCGGCTGCGTATGCGGCGGGGGCCAGTCGGGCGAAATCCACCGCCTCGTCGATCGGCTGGGCCAGCATGACCGGCCGGAACCGCCCGTGCGCCTCGGCCGAGGGTCGCTCCGCCTTGCCGTCCAGCCAGGCCAGCAGATCGGCATAGGGCGGGCTCTGGGCGTGCCAGACCTCCTGGATATCCGCCACCTCGACCCCGCCGAAGTCCGCCGCCGCCTGCCAGGCCAGCCGCGCCGACACCCCGACCCGCAGACCGCCGGTCACCAGCTTCAGCAGCGCCCACCGCCCATCGGCGTCCAGTGCGTCCAGCCAGCCCTCCAACAGCCCCTGCACCTGCCCCCGCTTCGCATCCCGCAGGGCGTCCACCACCTCGGACAGCTCCGGCTCGCGGTTCGCGCCGTGCCGGGCGGGCCAGATCAGCGCCGCCGTCTCGGCCAGATCACCGACGTAGTCATAGGACAGGCGGAACAGGTCCGGATCGACCCGCGCCTCCACCGCCGCGCGGATCATCGCCGGCTTGGCGGCATTGAACGACAGCGCCCCCGTCAGCGCCGCCAGCGCCCAGCCGCGATCCGGGTCCGGCGCCTCGGCCAGATGGTCGCGGATCAGTCTCAGCTTGGCGTTCCGGGACGACGTCAGCGACAGCCGGTCCAGCAGGGCGGCGAAGGCGCGCATCAATCGTCGTCCTCGTCTTCATAGCCGACCAGATGCAGCGCCCGCGCCTTCAGCCCGTTCAGCTCGGCCCAGCGGCGCAGGGCGTCATCCCGGCCGTGGGTGATCCAGGTCTCCTGCGGCGACAGCTCGGTCAGGGTGGCGGTCAGCTCATCCCAGTCGGCGTGGTCGGACAGCACCAGCGGCAACTCCACGCCCCGCTGGCGAGCGCGCGCCCGCACGCTCATCCAGCCCGAGGCGAAGGCAGTCACCGGATCGGGGAACCGACGGCTCCAGCGGTCGGCGATGGCCGAGGGCGGCGCGATGACGATCCGCCCGGCGAAATCCGCCTTCGAGCCCGTCGCGGGCGCCAGCGGCCCCAGCTCGATCCCGAACTGCTCATACAGCCGGTTCAGCCGCTCCAGCGCCCCGTGCACATAGATGGTCTCGTCATAGCCCGCCTCGCGCAGTAGCCGGATCACCCGTTGCGCCTTGCCGAGCGCATAGGCCCCGACCAGATGCGCCCGTTCCGGGAACTGGACGACCGACTGCAGCAGCCGCCCGATCTCGTGGCTGTCCGACGGATGGCGGAAGACCGGCAGGCCGAAGGTCGCCTCGGTGATGAAGACATCGCTGGGCACGGGCTCGAAGGCCGCGCAGGTCGGATCGCGCCGCCGCTTGTAATCGCCTGAGGCAGTGATGGTCAGCCCGCCCTGCCGCACGGTCGCCTGCGCCGAGCCCAGCACATGGCCCGCCGGCGCCAGCGACACCTCCACTCCGCCGACCGTCAGCCGATCGCCATAGGACAGCGCCTGGGTCGAGCCGGCGAAATCCTTGCCGTACCGCTCGCCCATGATGGCCAGCGTCTCCGGCGTAGCCAGCACCGCGCCATGCCCCGACCGGGCGTGGTCGGCGTGGCCGTGGGTAATGACGGCCCGGTCCACCGGCCCCGGCGGGTCGATGAAGAAGCCGCCCTCGGGGCACCACAGCCCCTGGGGCGTGGGCCGCAGCACGGCTTCGGGCAGAAGGGTCCGGATCGGGGTCATGGGGCTCTCAGATCGTCGAGATGACGGTGGCC
>JAVHYH010000189.1 GCA_031119155.1 Brevundimonas sp. | reverse complement strand
CGCTATCCTTGACCGCGCCGTCCACATTGGGGAACAGGGCGACCAGCGGAATGCCCAGATCGCGGGCCTCCTTTGCGGCCTCCGCGGCGGCCCTGGGCGACAGGCGTGACACGCCCGGCATCGAGGCCACCGGGACCCGGTCTTCCTTCCCGTCATGCACGATCAGCGGCCAGACCAGATCGGCCGGCGTCAGCGTGGTCTCGGCCACCAGACGACGCACCCAGGGGCTGGAGCGCAGGCGACGCGGACGGGCGTAGGGGAAGGCGGCGGGCGGGAAGGGCTGGGTCATGGCGGCGTCTGTACTCGCCTTCTCCCATCGGGAGAAGGAGGGGCCCGCGCCGAAGGCGTGGGAGGATGAGGGGGACCGGTTTGTAATCACGAGGCGACGAAGCCCTCACCCTCCCACTCGCTGTCGCGAGCGGGCCCCTCCCTCTCCCCTCGGGAGAGGGGTTCAGATAGAAGCCCGCAAAAGACTCGAGGAAACACCCCATGGACTTCGCCCTCACTGACGATCAGCGCGCCATTCAGGACGCCGCCCGCGCCTTCGCCGAGGCGGAACTGGCCCCGCACAGCGCCGAGTGGGACGAGACCAAGACCTTCCCCGTCGACGTCATGCGCCACGCCGCCGAGATGGGCTTCTGCGGCATCTATACCGGCGAGGAGCACGGCGGCATGGCCCTGGGCCGTGTCGAGGCGGCCCTGATCTTTGAGGAGCTGTCGCGTGGCGACGTCTCCACCGCCGCCTTCATCTCGATCCACAACATGGCGACCTGGATGATCGACAGCTTCGGCTCGACCGATCTGCGCGCCCGCTATGTGCCGTCGCTGGTGACGATGGAGAAGATCGCCAGCTACTGCCTGACCGAGCCGGGCTCCGGCTCCGACGCCGCCGCCATGCGGACCACGGCGGTGCGTGAAGGCGATCACTGGGTCCTGAACGGCTCCAAGGCCTTCATCTCCGGCGCCGGGACGTCTGACGTCTATGTCGTCATGGCCCGCACGGGCGAACCGGGCGCCAAGGGCATCTCGGCCTTCGTCGTCGATCTGGGCACGCCGGGCCTGTCGTTCGGCGCGCAGGAGAAGAAGATGGGCTGGAACTCCCAGCCGACCGCCATCGTCAGCTTCGACGACTGCCGCATCCCGGCGGAGAACCTGCTGGGCAAGGAAGGCGACGGCTTCCGCTACGCCATGATGGGGCTGGACGGCGGCCGCCTGAACATCGCCGCCTGCTCGCTGGGCGGCGCCCGCCTCGCGCTGGAGACGGCGCAGGACTACGTCTCGACCCGCAAGCAGTTCGGCAAGGCGCTGGCCGAGTTCCAGAACACCCAGTTCAAGCTGGCCGACATGGCCACCCAGCTGGACGCCTGCCGCCTGATGGTCCTGCGCGGCGCCTGGGCCATCGACACCGGCCACCCGGAAAAGACCAAATGGTGCGCCATGGCCAAGCGCTTCACCACCGACGCCTGTTTCCAGATTGCCGACGAGGCCCTGCAACTGCACGGCGGCTACGGCTATCTGAAGGACTATCCGCTGGAGCGCATTGTCCGCGACCTGCGCGTCCACCGCATCCTCGAAGGCACCAACGAGATCATGCGCGTGATCACCGCGCGGGAGATGCTGCGGCAATAGCTGTTTTGACCGACCTGTGATATCCTGACCAGAATTCTGGTCAGGATTTTCGCCATGCGGACCGTCGGCGTTCTCGAAGCCAAGACCAACCTCTCGGCCCTGCTCGATGCGGTCGAGGCGGGGGAGGTCGTCGTGATCACGCGTCACGGCAAGGCGGTCGCGCGGCTGGAGCGCGAGCACGCCGACCGTCATGTGGAAACTTCGGGCGTCGCGGAACGCGCCCGGGCCTTCAGGGACAAGCAGGCGCCAGACCCGGAATGGGCCGCCCTGTCGTGGGAAGAGCTGAAGGCCATCGCGCGTGACGAAACTGATCGTTGACGCCTCGGCGGCGGCGTCCTGGCTGCTGGCGTCACAGGCGACGCGATCCGCGATGGACCTTCTGGACCGACTTGAGGATTTCGAGCCCGCCGCGCCCTACGTTTTCCAGTGGGAGCTGGGAAACCTGCTCGTACGCCAGACCCGCCGTGAACCCCGGTTCAGTCTGGCGGAAGCCTTCACCGTTCTGGACAGCTTCCGGATTGCGATTGCCCCTCCGGTGGGACGGAATGACGTTCGCGCGCTCGCCGCCATCGCGGCGTCTCGTGGATTGAGCCTGTTCGACGCCGGCTATCTATGGCTGGCGATGCAGATTGACGGCGTCGTCGCCTCTCGTGACGGTGGTCTTCTGACCGCCGCGACCGCCGCCGGGCTTCCCGTCTTCGATCTTCGCGGCTAATCCCGGCGCATGACCGACGAAGCCGAAATCCTCACCCGCGTCTCTTCCGGCGTCGGGATCATCACCCTGAACCGGCCCAAGGCCCTGCACGCGCTGAACAAGGCGATGTGTCAGGCGATGATCGACGCCCTGCTGGCCTGGCGCGAGGATGCGGCGGTGAAGTCGGTCCTGATCGACCATTCGGGCGAGCGCGGCTTCTGCGCCGGCGGCGACATCCGCATGATCGCCGAGAGCGGGGCGGGGGACGCCTCGGAGGCGAAGGCCTTCTTCCGGCTGGAGTATCAGCTGAACCACCTGCTGTTCGACTATCCCAAGCCGGTGACGGCCCTCGTGGACGGCATCGTCATGGGCGGCGGCGTCGGCATCTCCGAGCCCGCCACGGTCCGCATCGCCACCGAGCGCACCACCTACGCCATGCCCGAAACCGGCATCGGCCTGTTCCCGGATGTCGGCGGCGGCTGGTTCCTGCCGCGCCTGCCGGGACAGACGGGGATCTGGCTCGCCCTGACCGGCGCGCGTCTGAAGGCGGCGGACACCGTCTTCCTGGGCATCCACACCCACTATCTGCCGACCGACGCGCTGGAGGCCTTCCGCGCCATCCTGTCCGCCGATCCGGCCTATCCCACCGACGTGGCCGACGGGCTGGAGGACGATCCGGGCGAGGCGCCGATCGAGGCGCATCTGGAGGCCATCGACCGCCTGTTCGCCTTCGACACGGTCGAGGAAATCTTCGCCGCGCTGGCGGCCGACGGCTCCGAATGGGCGCTGGCCCAGCTCGCCACGCTGAAGACCAAGTCGCCGCAGTCGCTGAAGGTCTCCCTGCGCCAGATGCGGCTCGGCGCCAAACTGGACAGCTTCGCCGACAATATGGCGATGGAGTTCGCGCTCGGCGGCCGTGTCGTCTCCACCCATGATTTCCAGGAAGGTGTCCGCGCCGTCATCGTCGACAAGGACAACGCGCCGAAATGGTCGCCCGCCGACCTGTCAGGCGTCACCGACGCGACCCTGGACGCCCTGTTCGCGCCGCTGCCGGAGGATGAGGCCTGGGCGCCGCTGGCCTGATCGTCGGGAAGCCCTTGCATCCGGCCTGAAATCGGCGGCGTATCAGCGCGTCTTCTGGAGGAAGCCATGCTGCGTACCGTCGTCCTCGCCACCGTCTGCGCCGTCGCCCTGTCGGGCTGTGTGATCATCGCCAGCGACACCGCCGAGCGGACCATCATCGCTCCGGCGACCAGCCCCGCCGTGCAGGCGACGCCGGAAGGCCGCTACGCCGCCGCCCTGTCGGACAGCCGTCGCCTGCCGGAGGAGGTCGCCCGCGACCCGCTGCGCAAGCCCGCCGACATGCTGGCCATGATGAACCTGCAGCCCGGCCACGCCATCGCCGACATCCGGCCCGAGGAAGGCTATTTCACCCGGCTGTTCGCTCCGGCGGTCGGCGCGGGCGGCCGGGTCTATGCCTTCGTGCCGAACCAGACCGCCGGTCGCGAGAACGCCTTCGCCGACCGTCTGGCCTCGACCTATTCCAACACCACCCGCGTCACCGGCGCGCTGGAAACCATGACCTTCGATGAGCCGCTGGACGTCGTCTTCATGGGGGAGGAGTACCACGACTTCACCATCCCCCGCTTCGGCGTGGATGTGGCGGCGATGAACCGCCGGGTGTTCGAGGTGCTGAAGCCGGGCGGTCTCTACGTCATCCTCGACCATCAGGCGGCGCCCGGCGCGGGCATCTCGGTCGCGGGCACCCTGCACCGGATCGAAGCCGCCGAACTGCGTCGCCAGGTGGAGGCGGCGGGCTTCATCTTCGACGGCGAGTCCGGCGCGGTCCGCGTCCCGTCCGACGACCACACCCTGTCGGTCTTCGACGAAAGCATTCGCGGCAAGACCGACCGGTTCGTCTACCGCTTCCGCAAGCCGATCTAGGTTCCTTCTGGCCTTCGCCGACATCGCCCGCTAACCCTCCCTCAAAATCAAAAGGGAGACGCGCCATGACCACCACCATCGCCTTCATCGGCCTGGGCAACATGGGCGGGGGCATGGCCGCCAATCAGGCGAAGGCGGGTCATGCCGTCCTCGCCTTCGACCTGTCGCAGGCCGCGCTGGACCGCGCCGCCGCCGCGGGCTGCACCCCGGTCGCCTCCGTCGCCGAGGCGGTGAAGGGCGCCGATATCGTCATCACCATGCTGCCCGCCGGCCCGCATGTGCTGAAGGTCTATTCCGAGCAGATCATCGGCGCCGCGCCGTCCTCGGCCCTGCTGCTGGACTGTTCGACCATCGACGTGGACACCGCCCGCAAGGTCGCCGGTCTGGCGAAGGAGGCGGGCTACGCCTTCGCCGACGCCCCCGTCTCGGGCGGCACCATGGCGGCGGACGCCGGAACCCTGGCCTTCATGGTCGGCTGCGACGAGCCTGACTTCGCCCGCATCGAGGCGGCTCTTGAACCCATGAGCCGGGCTGCGTTCCGCGCGGGGGATCACGGGGCGGGGCAGGCGGCCAAGATCTGCAACAACATGATCCTCGGCATCACCATGCTGGGCACCTGCGAGGCCATCGGTCTGGCCGAGAAGCTGGGCCTCGACCCGGTGAAGATGTTCGACATCGTCGCCAAATCCTCGGGCCAGAGCTGGTCGACCACCACCTACTACCCCTGGCCCGGCCCGGTGCCGACCGCGCCGTCCAACCGCAATTATGAGGGCGGTTTCGCCGCCGCCATGATGCTGAAGGACCTGAAACTGGCCCAGGACGCCGCCGCCAAGTCCGGCGCCTCGACCCCCCTGGGCGCCCAGACCGAGGCCCTGTTCCAGATGTTCAACGGCCTCGGCTACGGCGGCAGCGACTTCTCGGCCATCCTTCAGATGCTGCGCGGCAAGTTGGACGATTTGCCCAAGTCTTGATCCATCGCAAGGCGTGGCAAGATCCTTCGAGAGAGGATCGCTCATGCGCACGATCGATACTGAGAACCGTTATCAATTAGCAGGTTGCGGCGATTTAGCCTGTCCTTCGGATAGACTTTCGCCGGCCCGGGGCGCACATACCCCGCAGTTGTCAAAGACCAGACGAGCCGCAGGGTTGTTCGACTACAAGGCCGCATTCGAGACCGCCGTTGAGCAGGTGAAGGGGGAGGGGCGCTATCGCGTCTTCGCCGACCTGAAACGCGTCCGTGGCCAGTTCCCGCTGGCCAAGCGTCGCCGCGAGGACGGGTCCGAGCAGGATGTCGTGGTCTGGTGCTCGAACGACTACCTCGGCATGGGCCAGCACCCGGCGGTGCTGGAGGCCATGCAGACCGAGATCGACGAGGTCGGCGCCGGCGCCGGCGGCACCCGCAACATCTCGGGCACCACCCGTTCGGCGGTGGACCTCGAGGCCGAGCTGGCCAGCTGGCACCAGAAGGAAGCCGCGCTTCTGTTCACCTCGGGCTATGTCGCCAACGAGGCCGCCCTGTCGACCCTGCAGAAGATCCTGCCGGGCCTGATCACCTTCTCGGATTCGCTGAACCACGCCTCGATGATCGCGGGCATCCGCCACGGCGGCGGCGAGCGGCACATCTTCGCCCACAACGACCTCGAACACCTCGAGGCCCTGCTGCAGGCCGCGCCCGCCGACGCGCCCAAGCTGATCGCCTTCGAGAGCGTCTATTCGATGGACGGCGACATCGCCGAC
>JAVHYH010000188.1 GCA_031119155.1 Brevundimonas sp. | reverse complement strand
GCCGCGCACGGTGCAGCACACGCAACCATTGTTCATCTCGAACACTTCTTCGTCAGCGTCGACGATGAGATCGTTGTCGATGCCGATCTCGCCGAACTCATTGACGATGACGGCGTACCGCTTGCCGTGGTCCTCGGTGAGGATGCGGTTCAGCAGCGTGGTCTTCCCGGCGCCGAGATAGCCGGTGAGGACGGTGACGGGGATCTTGCCGGAATTCGGGGCGTTCGCAGAAGCGGTGTCGGTCATGGGCGGCAAATGGCGTGTCGGGGAGGGTTTGTGAAGGGACGTAGGGATTAGGCAGTAGGCAGTAGGCAGTAGGCAGTAGGCAGTAGGCAGTAGGGTCGCGCGGTGGCAGCAGCGGCGCCAGACCTTCCTATTGCCTACTGCCTACCTGCCTACTGCCTCTCAGTTCAGCAATCCGGACAATCCGGCAGCACGCCGCTTTCCAGCTGCAGCGTCGTGTGGCTGATCTCGAAGCGTTTGCGGGCCAGCGTCTGGGCCTCGATCAGCAGGGCGTCGGCGTCGGGGCGATCGTGCACCAGATGGGCCGTCAGGGCGGTGTCGGTGGTGGACAGGCCCCAGACGTGCAGGTCGTGCACCGCCGTCACCCCGGGCAGGGCCAGCAGGGCGGTGCGGATGGCGGTGACGTCCACCCCGCGCGGCGCGGCGTCCAGCGCCAGATTGACCGAGTCCTTCAACAGCCCCCAGGTGCCGATCATGATGACGGCGACGATCAGCAGGCTGACCAGCGGGTCGATGATCGTCCAGCCGGTGAACAGGATCGCGGCGCCCGCGATCACCACACCGATCGACACGCCCGCGTCGGCCATCATGTGCAGATAGGCGCCGCGCACGTTCAGGTCCTTGTGCTGGTCCTTCAGGAACAGCAGGGCCGTGCCCAGATTGAGGACGAAGCCGATGCCGGCGACGATCATCACCGTGGTCGAGGCGACGTGGGCGGGCTCGTTCAGGCGGCGGATGGCCTCGAACACGATGGCCCCGCAGGCGAAGATCAGCAGCAGGGCGTTGAACAGGGCGGCCAGGATGGTGGCCTTGCCGTAGCCGTAGGTCTTGGCCGCGACGGCGGTGCGCCGCGCCAGCCAGGCCGCGCCACCGGCCATCGCCAGTCCCAGCACGTCCGACAGATTGTGCCCGGCGTCGGCCATCAGGGCGGTGGAGCCGCTGATCACGCCCGCGCCGAACTCGACCGCGACAAACGCCAGGTTGACGATCAGCCCGACCGCATAGCGCCAGTCGCCGGTGTCGACCGGCCCGTGATGGTGATGACCGCCCAGCCCGTGGCTGTGGCTGTGCGAATGATCGTGGTCATGCCCGTGATCATGGGAATGCCCATGGTCTTCGGAATGCCCATGATCTTCGGAATGACTGTGCGCGTGGTCGTGGGCCATGCGCAGACTCTTAGTGAGCGTGACCGGCGTGGGGAAGGGCGCCGGCGACGGCGGGCGGATGGTCGTGATCCGCCTGCGCCTCGGCATGGCTGTGCGAGGCGACCAGCAGGCCGATGGCGATCAGCGCCACGCCCAGCACGATGCTTTCATAGCGGGCCCACCGCTCCAGCCGCAGCACGGAGTAGCCGAAGCTGGCGATGATGGTGAAGGCGGCCATGCCCAGGATGGTGCCGAGCAGGAAGGCCAGGGTCATGACGCCCAGCACCACCAGCCCCTCCTTGGCCTGCGCCAGATACAGCGGCAGCAGCACCTCGCCCGGCGACATGGCCAGCAGGGCGACGAGGCCCCAGAAGGCGGCGGTGTTCGACACCCGCGGCTCCGGCGCGTCCAGCGGCGGCCCGCCCGCGGCCTGGACCTTCAGCAGGGTGGCGCGGGCCAGATAGAAGGCGCCGAACAGGAACAGCAGCACGGCGGCGAGGTGAGGCAGGATGCCGGCCATCCAGCGATCCAGCGCCAGACCGGCGATGACGATCAGCCCGCCGACCACGGCGGTCACCGCGATATGGGCGAAACCGGCGGCCGCGACCGCGCCCAGCACCTGGCCCAGCGACCAGCGCTGCGCCTTGCCGACCAGCACGAACGGCAGCCAGTGCGTCGGCAGGGCCGCGTGCAGGAAGGCCGTGACGAAGGCCCCGCCCAGAAGCGAGAACAGAAGCGTCGGCTGAAGATCGGGGGGCGACATTGCGGCTCGCTCTATCCTGTTACCTTATAACAGTCGAGCGGATTCTGCGGTGCGCCCGGAAGTTGATGCGTCACACGCGCATACGAGACTCTTGAGCGGATCGGGCGGCGCATGCCACTCTGTCGCTCGCGGCCCCCGCGACGGCGTTTTTTCGCCCGTCCGCGTTGACTCCGGGGAGCCCTTCCGTATATGTCGCCGCTCTTCGCCCGCCGGGGGTCCCCGCGGGCGCTATTCTTTTTGCGTCTACGCTGAGGCTTCAACATGTACGCGGTGATCAAGACCGGCGGAAAACAGTACCGGGTCCAACCGGGCGACGTCATCGTTGTCGAGAAGCTCGACGGCGAAGCCGGCGCTGCCGTCAACTTCGGTGAAGTTCTGATGCTCGGCGGCGACAAGGGCATCACCCTCGGCGCCCCGCTGATCGACGGCGCTTCGGTCGCTGCGACGCTGGTCGAAACCCGCAAGGGCGAGAAGATCAAGATCTTCAAGAAGATCCGTCGCCAAGGCTACCGCCGCACGAACGGCCACCGCCAGATGGAATCGGTCCTGCGCATCACCGGCATCGAAGGCGCCGGCGAGACCGCCAAGTGGGAAGGCAAGACCGAGGTCCTGACCAAGCTCGAGATGAACGCTCGCGCCCGTGGTCTGGCCCCGCGCGTCGAAGCCGCCGCTGAAGAAGCCAAGCCGGCCAAGGCCGCCAAGGCTCCGGCTGCGAAGAAGGCCCCGGCCAAGAAGGCCGCCGCCGCTTCGACCGAAGAAGCCTAAGAGTTCGAACCCGCGCCTTCCGGGCGCGACTGTGATAGAATGACGGTACCGGGCGCCTGAGGGCGCCGGGTGCAAACCGAAGAGAGTTACGATGGCTCACAAGAAATCCGGCGGTTCGTCGCGCAACGGTCGCGACTCCGAGTCGAAGCGCCTTGGCGTGAAGAAGTTTGGCGGCGAGCGCGTGCTGGCCGGCAACATCATCGTGCGTCAGCGCGGCACCACCTTCCACCCGGGTGACAACATGGGCATGGGTCGCGACCACACCCTGTTCGCGCTCACCAACGGCGCTGTGAAATTCACCACCAAACGTGGTGGCCGTTGTTACGTGTCGATTCTCGCCGCCAACGACGACGCCCAGCAGGCCGCGGCCGCCGAGTAACGCGAAACGGAAATCCCCGGATCGCGTCGGCCCAAGGGCCCCGATCCGGACCAAGGGAAATATTCCGCGGGGAGTCTGGATCACCAGGCTCCCTTTTGCGTTTCCCCGCCTCGAACACCGCCCGAGCCCTCCAAGGAGGCGGTGAGTTCCGAATGAGGCGTTTCATGTGCGTGATCGAACCCTCCCCCGTCGTCGAGACGCGGCGCCTGGCGCTGCGCGCCCCGCAGGCCCAGGACGTGACCCGTCTGGCCGCGCTGGCCAATGACGCCGACATCGCGCGGATGACCCTGCGCATGCCCCATCCCTTCTCGACCCAGGACGCCGAGGCCTTCGTGCTGAACGTGCAGGGACAGGATCCCGCGCGGGCCCGCACCTTCCTGATCGAGCACGAGGATCACGGCCCGGTCGGCGTCATCGGCCTGTTCGAGGACGGCGATGTCGGCCCGGAGGTCGGCTACTGGATCGGACGCCCCTTCTGGGGCCGGGGCTACGCCACCGAGGCGCTGGAAGCCGGCGTCGCCTGGGCCAGCCGCAAATGGCGTCGCCGGGCCATGGTCGCCGGCCATTTCGCCGACAACCCCGCCTCGGGCCGCGTTCTGGAAAAGGCCGGCTTCCTCTACACGGGCGAAGTCCGCACCGGCTTCAGCCGCGCCCGCGGCGAGGACGCCCGGACCCGCAGGATGGTGTGGCTGGCATAATTCTGGGTCGCGGACCGTCGGCCCCTTCGGGGACCTCCCGACCCGACGGACCTGGCGCTTCGCGCAGGCTGATCGTCTGGCAGGGTAAAGCGATGCCTGCGGAATAGAGCGGGCGCGAAGCGCCAGGCCGCGTCGGGTCGAGAAGGCGGAGCCTTCTGACCGCGGCCCAAAAAGAATGCGCTCTCCGGCGACAGCCGGAGGGCGTCTTCAGCCGAAAAGGTTTGGCCCGACCATCGCCGCCACGGCGACCGCGCCGCCGACCATCGTCACGATGGCGCCGGCCACGAAGGCCAGCAGCATGCGCGCGCTCTTGCGCCGCCGCAGGCCGCTGGACCTCACGCCGCGCAGGATGACGAACGGTTTGGGGCCGAAGACTTCGGAACCGGAGATGTTGTGCTGGGACATGCGCTCCCCCTCGACTGCGCCCACGTGGGGCCGAGGGTCAGCGAAGCGGGCAGGGGCGGGCGAAAAAATGGCGAACGCTGCTCACCCACACATCCGTGATCGGACGAACATTGTCCGATCTTCAACGGCTTAGCTTGGTACTAGCCGCACCAGACCAGTCGTCCGCTGTAGGCGCGGTAGTAGCCGCTGCGCGGGTCGTAGGAGCGATAACTGGCCCGGCACCAGTCGATCCGCCGGGCGTCGCGCCCGCCGCTCGCATGGCCGGAGTAGGCATATCCGCCGCCGGGGAAGACCACATCCGGCCGCCCATAGGCCCCTTCATAGGTCGTGCCGCCCGTGCTGTGCCCGCCATAGCCGTAGTGACCCCAGGCGCGCGAGCCGTAGCCCCGGCGCGGGCTGTAGCCGTAGCCGTGTCCATAGCCGTCGCCGTACCGATATCCGGCCAGCTCCCGATAGTCGGCGCGGGCCTGTGAGCTGACCCGGCGTCGCTGATCCCGCCAGCGGTCGCCGCAGTCGTCGCGGTCGGCGTCCCAGAACCGGTCGCAGCGATAGTCGCCCGGCCGGTCCAGTTGACTGCGCCAGTCGAAGTTCGACGGCACGGCGTTGGAGCGCCAGCGCGGCGTATAGTATCGCGTCTCTTCCCGGTCGTAACCGCCGTGATAGCCGCTGTTCCCGTACTCGTAGCCGTAGCCCTCGTTCCAGGACTGGGCGGCGGCGGGCGCAGCGGCGGCGGTCAGGGCCGCGGCGACGATCAGAAGGACGCGCATGGTTAACTCTCCGGGGCGGCCCGATACGCGGCCTCGAAAGACGATACTGGCAGTCCGGAACCGGTCGTTCAGGGCAGGGTGACGGCGATCCGTCCGCTGCGGGTGTCCACGCGGCGCATCAGCACCACGCGATCCCCGCCCGCGCTGACCGGGGCGATCAGGAACCAGCCGCCCGAGGGCAGGCCGGAAAAATCGAATCGGCCGTTCTCGCACACCGCCGAGCGGACGTAGGCGCGGTAGTCGGCGTTGGGGTCGGCCACGGTGCGGGCGCGCACGATGGCTTCCGGGATCGCGGCGCGGTCGGTCGAGCCGTACAGGGTGCGGAAGCGGGCGCGGGTATAGGGGGTGTCCGGCGTCAGGGCGACCGAACCGGTGCAGGCGAACGCCTGTCCGTCGCGGCGATAATCAACCCGGCCCTCGATCGAGGCGCGGCCCGCGGCGCTGGACCAGCCGAAGTCCGAAACGTTGAACGGCGCGGCGCCCGACGGACCGCCCGGCCCGACCGGTCCGGTGGCGCAGCCGGCCAGCACGCCGCCGGCGGCGGTCAGGGCGGCGAGGGTCAGCAGGGGGCGGGCGATGGACATGGGCTCTCTCCGTGGGGGGCAGCGGACCGGCGGATCAGACGCTGAACGCCGCCCCAAGGTCAAGGTTGCGACGGTCAGGCCTGTGGTTCAAAAGCGCGCACACAAACCGGCGCGAGACCGGCTATAGGGGACGCTCATGACAGTCACGTTCGACGACATCCTTGCCGCCCGCGAGCGGATCGCCGGTCAGGTCGACCGCACGCCGGTCCGCTATTCCCGCCGCCTGTCCCAGCTGACGGGCGCCGAGGTCTGGATCAAGTTCGACAACCTGCATTTCACCGGCTCCTTCAAGGAGCGCGGGGC
>JAVHYH010000187.1 GCA_031119155.1 Brevundimonas sp. | reverse complement strand
GAAGCAGATGACCGAACAGGTCGTCGCCACCTTCGTGAAGGAGCCGCTCAGCGACAAGGCGCTGGAGCAGCTGGAAGAGCATCTGCTGGAGAGCGATCTGGGGCCGGCGGCGACCGACCGGATCGTCGAACGCTTCCGCGAGCTGCGCTTCTCCGCGGGCGCCAATGAGCAGGAGGTCAAGGAGGCCTTGGCCGAGGCCGTGGCCGCCGAACTGATCAACCACGAGGCCCGCTATGAGCCGCTGGTCGGCGAGAAGCCGTTCGTGACCCTGTTCGTCGGGGTGAACGGCTCGGGCAAGACCACGACGCTGGGCAAGATCGCGTCGGACCTGACGGCGCAGGGCGCCAAGGTGATGATCGTGGCCTGCGACACCTTCCGCGCCGCCGCGCGTGAGCAGCTGAAGGTCTGGGCCGAGCGGGCCGGCGCGACCTTCGAGAGCCGCCGCGACGGCGCCGACGCCGCCGGTCTGGCCTTCGACGCCTATACCCGCGCCAAGGCCGAGGGTTTCGATGTCGTCCTGATCGACACCGCCGGGCGTCTGCAGAACAAGACCCAGCTGATGGACGAACTGCTGAAGATCGTGCGTGTGCTGAAGAAGGTCGATCCGTCGGCCCCGCATGAGACCCTGCTGGTGCTGGACGCCACCGTCGGCCGCAATGCGCTGGAACAGGAAAAGATCTTCGGTCGGACGGCCTATGTCTCGGGCGTGGTGATGACCAAGCTGGACGGCACGGCGCGGGGCGGCGTTCTGGTACCCGTAGCCCAGGCTTCCGACGCCCCGATCAAGCTGATCGGCGTGGGCGAGGGCGTGGATGACCTGCAACCCTTCGACGCGCGGGCGTTTTCCCGCTCGCTGGTCGGACTGGAGAACTGAGATGACTGAAGCCACGGAACGTCGCGGTTCCAGCATCCGTCAGGCCGTCGATTTCGGCGCCCTCGTCGCCTTCCTGGCCGCCTATGCCTTCATGCGGTTCGTGCTCAAGCAGGACAGCACCGAGGCCATGCTGCATTCGACCTGGGTGCTGGTCGGCGCTTCGGCCATCGCCCTGGCGGTCGGCTGGATCGTCGAGCGGCGGCTGGCGCCCCTGCCGCTGCTGACCGGCGGCTTCGCCCTGCTGTTCGGCGTGCTGACGCTGGTGTTCCACGATCCCAAGCTGCTGCAGATCAAGATCACGGTGCAGAACGCCCTGCTGGCGGCGGTGCTGCTGGGTTCGCTGCCGCTGCGCAAATACCCGTTCAAATATCTGCTGGGCGAGGCGCTGAAGATCACCGACGCGGGCTGGCGCGGGCTGACCCTGCGCTATGGCCTGTATTTCGCTGTCGTGGCGGTGGTGAACGAACTGGTGCGCAATCCGGCGGTGGTCGAGGCCGCGCTGCAGGCGATGAACCGTCCGCCGGCGGATCCCTATGATGTCTGGATGGCCTTCCGGGGCGGACTGTGGATGGCGTCTGCCGCCTTCGGCATCTGGCAGGTCTTCTTCATCATGAAGCACATGATCAAGGACGAGGATGAGACAGCCGAGCCGGTCTCTCCGGACACGGGACTCTGACGGTTAAAGGATTGTCCGTCGTCAAACCGTAAAATGCGGCTGCTAGCTCTACCGAAGCAACCGAGGGGATACGGTTTCCATGGTCAAGTCCGGTAACAAGCCCAAGCGTGGCGGCGCCCTGTCGGGATCGCCCAGCCACCTGATCCATCGCGCCCTGCAACTGGCGCTGGATGTCTATTCCGAAGAGATGGGGCCGGACGGTCTGACCCAGCGTCAGTTCGCCGTGCTGGAGGCCGTCAGCCACAAGGCCGGCCTGACCCAGACCGATCTGGTGCGCGCCACCGGCATCGATCGCTCGACCCTCGCCGATCTGGTCGCCCGCATGACCACCAAGGGCCTGCTGGATCGCGAGAAGTCCACGCTGGACGCCCGCGCCAAGGCCGTGCGCCTGTCGCCCGCCGGCGAGGCCGCGCTGGAAGCCGCCCGTCCGCGCGTGGAGGCCGCCGACAAGCGGATCATGGGGCTGCTGCCCAAGGGCAAGCGCGACGTCTTCCTGGACCTGCTGGGCGAACTGGCCGGCGAGGCCGACGCCGCCCCGGTCAAGGCCAAGGCCGAAGCCAAGGCCGCCAAGAAGGCCGCGCGCGAACTGAAGAAGGCTGAAAAGGCCGCGAAGAAGGCTGAAAAGCCCGCCAAGGCCGAAAAGGTCAAGAAGCCCGCCAAGCTCAAGCTGGTCGAACCGGCGTAGGCGGCGGGCTCGGGTGAGCCTGGGGCGGCAAGCGCCGGCTCCCGGAAAGTGATTGGTGGTTGGTGATTAGTGGTTCGACGCCGCCTTCACGGTGCGTGATCAGCAGGCGCCGCCGAGAACCAGCCACCCACTAATCACCAACCACCAATCACTTCCCAGCCGCGGTCGATAGTGATTGGCCGCCCCGCTTCCGGAGCGGCCGCACGCATCAGTCCATCAACTGCTGCGCCAGATAGACATAGTGGCGCGCCCAGCGGCGGGCGTTGGCGACCGGGTCGGCGTCGTTCGAGTGACCGCCCGCCGTCTCCTCATAGTAGAGGTGGTCGTAGCCCATATCGCCCAGACGGGCCGCGAATTTGCGGGCGTGGCCCGGGTGGACGCGGTCGTCGCGGGTGTTGGTGGTGATGTAGACACGCGGATAGTTCGCGCCCGGACGAAGCTGCTGGTAGGCCGAATAGCGGGCGATCCAGGCGGCTTCCTCGGGGATGCGCGGGTCGCCGTACTCGCCGATCCACGAGGCCCCCGCGGGCAGCTCGTGGTAGCGCAGCATGTCGATCAGCGGGCTTTCGATCACCGCCGCGTTGAACAGTTCCGGATGCTGGGTGATCGAGGCCGAGGTCAGGACGCCGCCGTTCGACCGGCCATAGATGCCCAGACGACGCGGGGTGGTGATGCCGCGCTGCTCCAGATCACGGGCGACGGCCGCGAAGTCGTCGAAGGCCCGCTGGCGGTTCTCGTTCAGGGCCGCCTGGTGCCACTGCGGACCGAACTCGCCGCCGCCGCGGATGTTGGCCTGGACGAAGACGCCGCCGTTCTCGAGCCACAGCTTGCCCATCTCGGGCTTATAGGCAGGCGGGAACGAGGCCTGGAAGCCGCCGTAGCCGAACAGGATGGTCGGCGCCGGGCCGCTCTGCTCGCGTGGGCGGGTGACGAAATAGGGGATGCGCACGCCGTCCGATGACACCGCCTCGAACTGTTCGGTGATGTGGGTGGAGGCGTCGAACTTGGCGGGGGCCTGACGCAGTTCGACGATGGCGTTGGGCACCTGCGTCGACTCGGCCGGGCGGCGCGTGATGGGGAAGTCGACATCCAGAAGGCCCAGTGACGGCGGGGTCAGGAAGTTCTGGGACGAAACGAAGACCTGGCGACCGCCGCGCGACTGGTCGCCCAGCGCCACGGCGCTGTTCTCGGGCACAGCCACATGGCGCTCGTGCCAGCCCCACTCACCTGTGTATCCGAAGACCGAGAGACGTCCCCGGACATTGTCATTGATGGCGACAACGACCCGATCATCGAACACATCGACGGCCTCGACGGATTGACGCTCCGTGGGGGCGAAGATCCGGACCGCGCCGTTGGTGATGATGACGCCGTTCCGGTCGCCGGCGGGTCGCAGGGCGAGGGCCTGCACGGACATGAGGGTCCCCGCGGCGTACTCGCGACCAATCCAGGTCCAGTTTTCCTCGACCGTGAAGATCAGATTGGCCAGCTCCGGCCCCTGATCGGCCATGACGCCGTGTACGCTGACACGCTCTGGCAGGCCGAGCTTCACGGTGCGGCCGTCGGCGTAAATCCACGTCTCGCTGCGGAAGGTGTCCAGCGGGCGGTTGATCAGGATGGCGCCGATCTCGCTGCGGTCGTTGCGCAGCACGCTGGTCGAGACGCCATAGCCGCCATCGGATTGCTCGCCGCGATAGATCTCCGTCGCCTGCGCCAGCGTCTGGCCGCGCTTCAGCGCCTTGACGATGAAGGGGTAGCCCGACTCCGTCAGCGTACCCGGCCCGAAGTCGGTGGCCACCAGAAGCGTGTCGCGGTCCAGCCAGCTGATGCGGTGCTTGCCCTCGGGCAGGACGAAGCCGCCGTCCACGAACGACTTGGTCGTGGTGTCGAACTCGCGCACCACCACGGCGTCCTTGCCGCCGTCGGACAGGTTGATCAGGCAGCGGGTCTCGTCCGGGGCCAGGCAGCTGGCGCCCTTGAACACCCAGTCCTTGCCCTCGGCGCGGGACAGGGCGTCGATGTCGAGCAGGGTCTCCCACTGCGTGTCCGCCGAGCGATAGCTGTCCAGCGTGGTCCGGCGCCAGACGCCCTTGGGATTGGTCGCGTCCTGCCAGAAATTGCCGATGCCGTCGCCGAGGAAGCTGGGCGCCGGGATGCGGTCGGTGGCGGTCAGGATGGCCTCGGCCTCCTGACGGAAGGTCTCATAGCGCGGATCGTTGGTGAGGCTGGACAGCGCCCGCTCGTTCGAGGCCGCGACGAAGGCCATGGCCTCGGCGCCGTTCACCTCCTCCAGCGCCAGATGATCGTCGGCGGCGCGGACGCCGGCGGGGGTCAGGTCGGCCGGGAAGTGCGGCGGGGTCTGCTGCGCATAAGCCGGGGCGGCGATTGCGACCACGGCCACGGCCATCATCAGGGACTTCATCATCGGCGAAACTCCGCTCAATCAATCCTCCCCTTCAGGGGAGGGGGACCATCCGAAGGATGGTGGAGGGGCATCAGGATCGGGAGCGGTGAAGAGGCAAGACCCCTCCACCGCTTCGCGGTCCTCCTCCCCCGAGGGGAGGAGCTCAGTCTTCTATTCCTCCGCCGGCGCATCCATCAGGCGGCGGGTCAGATAGGTGTATTCCAGCGCCAGACGGCGGGCCGTCTCCTGCAGGTTGGCCGCCGCGCCGTGGCCGCCGTCGACGTTTTCATAGAACAGCACCGGATAACCCAGCTCTTCCAGACGGGCCGCCGCCTTGCGGGCATGGCCCGGGTGGACGCGGTCGTCCTTGGTCGAGGTGTGAATGAAGACTTCCGGGTAGGGCTGGCCGGCGGCCAGACGCTGGTAGGGCGAATACTGCTCGATCCAGGCGCGCTGTTCCGGAATGTCCGGGTTGCCGTATTCGGCGATCCACGAGGCGCCGGCCAGCAGCTTGTGGAAGCGCAGCATGTCGAACAGCGGCACCTGGATGACCGCGCCGTTGATCAGGTCCGGGCGCTGGGTCAGCATGGCGCCCATGAACAGGCCGCCCTGCGAGCCGCCCATGATGCCCAGGTGCGGCTGGCTGGTGATGTTGCGGGCGGTCAGGTCCAGGGCCACGGCCTGGAAGTCCTCGTGCGCGCGCTGGCGGTTCTGCTGCAGGGCCGCCTGGTGCCAGCGCGGACCGAACTCGCCGCCCCCGCGGGTGTTGGCGATGACATAGACGCCGCCGCGCTCGAGCCACAGCTTGCCGACCGTGGCCGAATAGCCGGGCAGCAGCGAGTTCTGGAAGCCGCCGTAGCCGTACAGCAGGGTGGCGTTGGTCCCGTCCATCGGCATGTCGCCCTTATGGACGACGAAGTAGGGGATCATGGTGCCGTCGGCGCTGCGGGCCTCGAACTGCTCGACCACCATGCCGGTGGCG
Organism: Brevundimonas sp.; assembly: GCA_031119155.1. Classification (GTDB taxonomy): domain Bacteria; phylum Pseudomonadota; class Alphaproteobacteria; order Caulobacterales; family Caulobacteraceae; genus Brevundimonas. The sequence goes on along the minus strand of JAVHYH010000187.1, from coordinate 452 downwards.
TCGAACTTGGCCGGCAGGGACTTCACCACCTCGGCCTGGGTCGTCGAGGCGTCGGCCAGATAGAGGCTGGACGGGTTCAGGTAGCCGGCCACACTGACGAAGACCTGATCGTCGCGATCCGAGGCGGAGCCGACGCCGACGGTCACGTTCTGCGGCAGGTCCAGACGGGTGCGGCCCCATTCGCCGGAAGGGTTGGGCTCATAGACATAGACCGAGCCGCGCACGTTTTCGTACAGGGCGACGACCAGCTTGTTGCGGGTGTTGGTGATGCCCTCGATGGCTTCGCGCTCGGTCGGGCGGATGACCAGCTGGGCGGGCGTCGCCGGGTCAGCCAGCCATTGATCGAGGTTCCAGGCGATGACGTCGCCGGTCTTGAATTCCTGACCCGAGGGGGCGGTCCAGTCCTGATCGGTGGTCACCACCAGCTGGCCCTGCACCAGGGCGTTGATGTT
>JAVHYH010000186.1 GCA_031119155.1 Brevundimonas sp. | reverse complement strand
CGCTACCTATGGGGGCGCATAGGATGGCCGCCGTCTCCATTATCGAGTCGGCGTTCGACCCCGAGGGCGCGCCGGACCGGACCGAGGTTCAGGCCATGACCACCCCGCCCCGCAAGCCCCGCCGCAAGGCCGAACAACGCGCCGAAAGTCTGGAGCAACTGCTCGACGCGGCCGAGGAGCTGTTCTCCCAGCACGGCTTCTACGGCGTCACCATCAAGGACATCGCCGACAAGGTCGGCGTCCACAAGTCGCTGGTCCACTACTACTTCACCGACAAGCAGGAGGTGTTCGACAAGGTCATGGCGCGCCGCGCGCCGGTGACCAGCGGACGTCGGATGGAGGCGCTGGACGCCTATGAGAAGGCGGCGAACGGTCAGCCGACGGTCGAGGGCGCCCTGCGCGCCTTCCTCGACACCGATCTGGACACCTATTCCAACGGCGGCGACGGCTGGCGCTATTTCGGCGCGCTGAGCGCCCAGATCAACAACACCCCCGCCTGGGGCGCCGAGGTGATGGACCGCCTGTACGACCCGGTCGTGCTGCGCCTGATCGGCCTGCTGAAACAGGCCATGCCGGACGCCGCCGAGGAGGACATCTTCTGGGGCTATCACTTCGTGACCGGCGCCCTGACCCTCAGCCTCGCCCGCACGGGGCGGATTGACCACCTGTCGGGCGGCAAATGCCGGTCCGACGACTTCGACGCGATCAAGGAACGAATGGCGGCCTTCATGGCCCACGGCTTCACCGGCGTCTGCCGGGACCGGGCCGAGGCGCGCCGCCAGAGCAGAGACGAATGACCACCGCCTGACGGCGGCCACTGAACGACAGACGGGCAAAAGACCCGCATCGAGGAAACGACCATGAGCGCCACACCGATCGAATCCGGAGGACCGCCCGCCGCCCGCCCCTCCGTCGGGCGAAACGCCTGGGTGGCGTTGGGCGTGCTGTGGTTCATCTATGTGCTGAACTTCCTCGACCGGCAGCTGCTGTCGATCCTGGCCAAGCCGATCCAGGACTCGCTGAACATCACGGACGGACAGCTGGGCCTGCTGGGCGGGCTCTATTTCGCGTTCTTCTACTGCTTCATCGCCATTCCGGTGGGCTGGCTGGCGGACCGGACCAACCGGGTCTGGGTCGTCTCCATCGCCTGCGGCATCTGGAGCGCGGCCACCATCGCCTGCGGTCTGGCCAAGACCTTCCCGCAACTGGCCGTGGCGCGGATGACCGTCGGCTTCGGCGAGGCGGGAGGCGTGCCGCCTTCCTACGCCATCATCACCGACTATTTCCCGCCGCGTCGACGCGGTCTGGCTCTGGGCCTCTACAATCTGGGACCGCCGCTGGGCATGGCGCTGGGCGTCCTGTTCGGGGCCCGGATCGCCGCGGAGTTCGGCTGGCGCGAGGCCTTCATCGCCATCGGCGTACTGGGCGTCGTGGTCGCCATCGTCACCCCGATGCTGGTGCGCGAGCCGAAGCGCGGCGGCCTTGACGCCGCCACGGCCACGACCGCCGTGGTCGCCCCCGCCGTCGCCAAGGCGCCGTTCTGGGCGACCGTGGGCGACTTCTTCCGCAACCCGACCCTGCTTCTGGCCGCGCTCGGCAGCGGCGTGACCCAGATCATCACCTATGGCTTCGGCAACTTCACGCCGCTGTACCTGCAGCGGGAACTGGGCATGACCCCGCAGGAGCTTTCGATCTGGTTCGCCCTGATCGTCCTGTTCGGCATGGGCGGCGGCATTCTGGCGTCCGGCTTCCTGATCGACCGGTTCACCCGCTGGTCCAAGACGGCCTACGCCCTGCTGCCGGCGATCTCGCTGACGATCGCCCTGCCCTTCTATCTGCTCTTCCTCTGGGCGCCGAACTGGCCGCTGGCGCTGGTCATCCTGCTGGGGCCGACGCTGATGAACTATTTCTACCTGTCGTCCTCGGTGGCGCTGGTCCAGGAGGAGGTCGCGCCGAACAAGCGGGTCCTGTCCGGCGCCCTGCTCCTGCTGGTCATGAACTTCATCGGCATGGCGGTCGGACCGACCTATGTCGGCTTCGCCAGCGACCATTTCGGTTCGCTGCGCACCGCCCTCTACACCCTTGCCCCGGTCTATCTGGTGGCCATCGCCATCTTCCTGGTGCTGGCGCGCCGACTGGGCCGGGACAAGTCGCGCGCGCGGGAGACCGCCTGATGAAGCGCCTCCTGTCCGTCGCCGCCGGCGCGCTGGCCCTCGCCGCCTGCACCACGGCCGGCGCCCAGACCGTCACCGCGCCCGCGGGCGCGGTGCGAGGGATCACCGAAGGCGAGATCGCCAGCTTCAAGGGCATCCCCTTCGCCGCTCCGCCGGTGGGCGAGATGCGCTGGCGACCGCCCGCCCCGCCCGCCCGCTGGACCGGCACGCGCGACGCCACCCGCTACGGCGCCGCCTGCATCCAGCCGACGCCCTACGTCCAGAGCATCTATTCGGCGGACATCGGCGCGACGAGCGAGGACTGCCTGACCCTGAACGTCTGGACACCCTCCACCACCGGCAAGGCGCCGGTCATGGTGTGGATCCATGGCGGGGCGCTGGTCACCGGCTCCAGCAAGGAGACGCTGTACGACGGCGAGCGGCTGGCGCGCGAAGGCGTGGTCGTGGTCACGATCAACTACCGGCTCGGCGTGCTGGGCTGGCTGTCCCATCCGGACCTGAGCGCCGAAAGCCCGCTGGGCATCTCGGGCAACTACGGCCTGATGGATCAGGTCGCGGCGCTGGAATGGGTGCAGCGGAACATCGAGAGCTTCGGCGGCGATCCGGACAACGTCACCATCGCGGGCGAGTCCGCGGGCGGGCTGAGCGTCCTGTATCTGATGGGCTCGCCCCTGGGGCGCGGCCTGTTCGACCGGGCCATCGCCCAGAGCGCCTATATGATCTCCACGCCGGAGCTGAAGACCGCTCGCTTCGGCGCGCCGTCGGCCGAGGATGCGGGCGCCGCCCTGTCGCGTACGCTTCAGGCGCCCAGCCTGCGGGCCCTGCGAAGCATGGACGCCCAGACCCTGACCGACCGCGCCGCCGCGGGCGACTTCGCCACCTTCGGCGTCATCGACGGCAAGGTGCTGCCGCGCCAGATCGTCGAGACGTTCGACCGGGGCGAGCAGGCGCCGGTCCCGGTGCTGGCCGGTTTCAACAGCGGCGAGATCCGCTCGCTGAGGATGCTGGCTCCGCCCACGCCCGGCAGCGCCGCCGACTATGAGCGGACCATCCGCGAGCGTTACGGCGACATGGCCGACGCCTTCCTGACCCTCTATCCGTCGGCGGACATGGGCGAGAGCATTCTGGCGACCAGCCGGGACGCCCTTTACGGCTGGACCTCCGAGCGGATGGCGCGATCCCAGACGGCGGCGGGGCATCCGTCCTTCCTCTATCTGTTCGACCATGCCTATCCGGCGACCGAGGCGGCGGGCCTGCACGCCTTCCACGCCAGCGAACTGCCCTACATGTTCGGCACGCTGGACCGCACCCCGCCCCGCTGGCCCAGGGTGCCGGACACGGCGGACGAGCGCCGCCTGTCGGACGCCATGGTCGGCTACTGGACCAGCTTCGTCCGCACCGGCCAGCCGGTCGCCGCCAATGCCCCGGACTGGGCGCCCTACGGCGACCGCCGCAATTGGATGGTGTTCCGCGAGGGCCCCGAGCCGGAAACGGCGCTGCTCCCCGGCATGTTCGAACTGCACGAACAGACCATGTGCCGCCGCCGGGCGACCGGCGCGATCGGCTGGAACTGGAACACCGGTCTCGCCTCGCCGCCCATGCCCCCGGCCACAGAGGGCTGCTAACGGCGCAAGGGCCGCGACGTCCCGATGTCGGTCCGCAAACCGGCGACGAAGGCGGCGTGGCCGTCGTCGCCGGCTTCGACCGCCAGGCTCTCGGCCTCGTGGACCAGGCCCTCGACCTCGTCGCTCATCCCGCTGCCCAGCCGGACCAAGGTCTTCGCCCGCGCGCGCAGCAGGATCAGCGCCGCCTTCGGATAGCGGGCGGCCAGTCGTGAGGCCCACAAGGCCGTGTCTTCATGCCCGCCGCGCAGCTCGCCGCCGCGCGTCTCGATCATCTCCGCCGCCTCGCGCAGGGCGGGCCAGCCCATCAGGAAGGCCAGCCCCTTCACCGGGTCGAAATAGGCGGCGGCCTGGGCGAAGGCGCGGTCCAGCGCGACCACGTCCTCGAAGTCCGGCAGCCGGGCGATGATGGCGCGCAGGGCGTCCGGCGACAGGGTCCGCTCGAACAGGGCCCAGCGCGCGTCATCGGCCTCCGCTGTCCGCCCTTCGGCCTCCAGCACCGCGATCTCGGCCTCCAGCCACTGTTCCGGCGGCGCGGGGGCGGGCTCGGGCTTGCGCCCCCAGCGCGACGGCGGCGGCGCGGCGGGACGTGAGGCGTCCAGCGCCGCCCTCGCCTCCCCCGCCCGACCGGCGGCGGCCAGACGCGCGGCCATCACCGAACCGACCTCGGGCCGGGTGCGGTCATCATCCGGAATGGCGCTGATCCAGGCGTCCAGATCGCCGCTGCGCTCCGCCAGCTTGCGCACCACCAGCGCCAGTCGCCCGGTCGGACGCGGCTTGCCCTTCGTCAGTTCGACCAGCAGGGCCGAGGCGACGGCCGGGCTGAGGTCTCCCACGCCGCGGCCGATCCAGGACGCCCATTCCGACAGTCGGGTCGCCAGCGCATCCGACAGGATCGGCACGGCCCCCTCCGGCCCCAGCGCCGAGGCCAGAACCGCCAGCTCACCGGTCGCGCCGTCGAACAGCAGGCCCAGCTCGCCCTTCGGATCCTTCACCCGCGCGGTCAGCCCCGGATAGAGATCAAACCAGCCCACCATCCGGTCGAACGCCAGCCGGGCGTCCAGTTCGGCCAGCCGGTCCACGATCATCCGGCGCAGGCTCTGCAGGTCGCGGATCAGCTCGGGCCGCTTGCGCCAGGATACCCGCACCCGGCTGTCGCCCAGAGTGGTCAGCCGCTTGTCCAGCTCCAGCGCCAGATCGGGCGCCCCGACCTCGCTTGCCAGTTCCATGCGCAGACGGCGCTTCCACAGGGCGTCGCCGCCCGCGACCTCCATCAACAGCCCGGCCAGCCGCGCCTCGCCGAGGAAGGCCAGGTTGGCGGCGGTCAGGGTTTTCTTCGGAACAGCAGGGCGTTTCGCCATTCGCCCTAAGTAGGCCGCGCCGGGCCTGAGGCCAACACGGCGCTTGCGCGTTCCAGCGTTACAGCATAATGGAACGCGCCATGACGATCCCTCCTGCCCGCAACGCGCTGTACGACGCCCTGCTGACGCTGAAGTCGCGCGACGAGGTCGACGCCTTTCTGGCCGACCTGTGCACGCCCGCCGAGCTGCGCGCCTTCGCCGAGCGCTGGGAGGTGGCCCGCCTGCTGGACGCCGGGGGCAAGTCGTATCGCGAGATCGCCGCCGAGGCGCAGGCCAGCCCGACCACCGTCGTGCGCGTCGCCCGGTTCCTGAAAGAGATGCCGCATCAAGGCTACCGCCTGGTGCTGGACAGACTGAAAGCCTGAGTTGAGATCATGAGTACTGTCGAGGGTCGGCTGCGCATCGCCGTCCAGAAATCCGGTCGCCTGTCCGAACGCAGCCTTGATCTGGTGCGCGACGCCGGACTGCGCGTGGTCAAGGGCAACAACGACCTGCTCTATCGGGTCGAGAACTATCCCATCGACCTGCTGCGGGTGCGGGACGACGACATCCCCACCTTCGTGGCGGACGGCGTGTGCGATCTGGGCATCGTCGGCGAGAACGTGCTGGAGGAAGGCCGCAACGGCGGGCCGGTGGCCGAGGTCGTCATGCCGCTCGGCTTCGGCAAATGCACGCTGAAGATCGCCGTGCCGCCGACGCTGGACTATGCCGGTCCGGCCTCTCTCGACGGCAGGCGGATCGCCACCTCCTACCCGCGCGTGCTGCGCCGGTATCTGGAGGCGCAGGGCGTCAGCGCCGACATCGTCACGATGCGCGGCGCGGTCGAGGTCGCCCCACGGCTGAAGCTGGCCCACGCCATCTGTGATCTGGTCTCCACCGGCGCGACCATCGAGGCCAACGGACTGGCGGCGCGAGACACGGTGCTGGAGTCGCAGGCGGTGCTGATCCGCTCCCCCGTCGCGCCGGAACCGCAACTGACCGAACTGCTGGACAGCATCATCGAGCGGATGAGCGGCGTCGTCGCCTCCCAGGGC
>JAVHYH010000185.1 GCA_031119155.1 Brevundimonas sp. | reverse complement strand
CTTCTGGACAGCGGGTCGCTCGCCCACCCGCGCCAGCCAGGCCTTCAGATTGGGGAACTCGTCGATGTTCTGCCCCTGCAGCTCCGGCAGGATCCACGGCCAGGCCGCCATGTCGGCGATGGAATAGGCGCCGGCCAGGTATTCTCGGTCCGCCAGACGGCGATCCAGCACGCCATACAGACGGTGCGTCTCGTCTGTATAGCGCCGCACACCATAGGCGATCTGGCGCTGGTCACGGATCAGGGTCGGGGCGTACTGGCGGAAATGGTGCGTCTGCCCGGCCATCGGCCCCAGACCGCCGACCTGCCAGAACAGCCACTGGTCCACCTCGGCCTTGCCGCGCGGGTCCTGCGGATAGAACTGGCCCGACTTGGCGCCGAGATACTGCAGGATCGCGCCGGACTCGAAGATCGACAGCGGCAGGCCGTCCGGACCGTCCGGGTCGACGATGGCGGGCATGCGCCCATTGGGACTGATGCGCTGGAAGCCCGGCTCGAACTGCTCGCCCGTGCCGATGTTCACCGGCTTCAGCTCATAGGGCAGTCCCATCTCCTCCAGCGCGATGGAGACCTTCCAGCCGTTGGGGGTGGGCCAGTACCAGAGTTCGACGGGGCGGGCGGTCATGACGGCTCCTGTGTCAGTTACGGTCGAGGTGGGAGCCAACTCGCGCGCGCGCAACGCCGAAGCTGACAGGAATGTTCAGCAGCAGTTCATGCGCCGGGCTCGACCTTCGCCTCCTGTTCAACGGGCCGCCCCTCCGGTCCGATACGGAGACCGAGAATGAAGCGCATCACCAAGGCCGCGGTCATTGGGCTGGCCATGGCCACCACCGCGGTCCCGCTGGCCGCCCAGGCCCAGAACCGCGGCGACCGTCAGGAACGTCGGGACGACCGCCGGGATTATCGTCAGGATCGACGCGATGACCGCCGGGACTTCCGCGACGAACGCCGGGATGATCGTCGGGACTGGCGTCAGGGCCAGTACGACAACCGGCGTGATTACCGCCAGGACCGCCGCGATGATCGCCGCGACTTCCGCGACGAGCGCCGGGATGACCGTCGCGACTACCGCAACGACCGTCGCTGGGACCGCAACAACCGCGACTGGTGGCGTGGCCGCAGCGACTTCCGCGACTATCGCGGCGCCCGCAGCGGCTACTGGTATGCGCCGGGCCACGGCTATGACCGGGTCGAGCCCCGTTATTACGGCTATCGCTGGCAGCGCGGCGGCTATCTGCCGCCGGCCTATCGCGGCTACTACGTCAGCGACCCGTATTTCTACGGCCTGCGTCCGGCTCCGCGCGGCTACCGCTATGTCCACGCCGGCAACGACATCCTGATGATCGCCGTCGCCAGCGGCCTGATCGCCAGCGTGCTGAACGACGTCTACTAGGTCGGGGATCCACCGCCCCTGAACGACGCCCCGTGGCTTCCGGCCGCGGGGCGTTTTTCATGACGGAAGCTTAACGTGACGACGCCGTTCGTTCAGTCGCCGTTCAGCAAGAAAGCGCGACCGTCAGGGCAAGCCGCCTGACAGGGGCGTGCGGAGATAAATCACGAGAATGAAACGCTCACTTATGGTCGCCGTGACCATCACGGCCTTGATGGCGCCGCTGATGGCTCCGGTCGTCGCCGCAGCCCAGGACGGCAACGGCCGCCGGGGCGCCGCCCGCCAGAACGGCTCGGAAGACAGCCGCCCGTCCCAGGCGGACCCGCGTCCGGCCCCACGCCCAGAACGGCCCCGTCCGGAACGCCCGCGACCGGAAAGCCCGCGACCGGAAAGTCCCCGACCGGAAAGTCCGCGTCCCGACAGGCCCGACCGCCCGGATCGGCCGCAGCAGCCTCGCCCGGACCGGCCTGACCGTCCGGACCGGCCCGATCGTCCGCGTCCGGATCAACCGGACCGCCCGGAGCGCCCCGACCGGCCTGAACAGCCGCGTCCGGATCGTCCGGACAGACCCGACCGGCCCCAGCGACCTGACCGTCCGGGCCAGCCGGGACGCCCTGACCGCCCTGATACGCCTAGCCGTCCCGACCGCCCGGACCGTCCCGGCCGACCCGACACGCCGAACCGGCCTGACCGTCCTGATCGTCCCAACGGCGGCTGGGACAGGGACCGGGACCGTGATCGTCCGAATGGTAGATGGGATCGCGACCGCGACCGTGACCGGCCCAATGGCGGCTGGAACCGGGGCCGGGATCGTGACCGGGATCGCGAGGACTTCCGCCGCCGCTTCAACGGCGACCAGTGGCGTCGCGACTGGAACCGCAACCACGGGCGGGACTGGTGGCGCAACGACCGGCGTTGGCGCGGCTATACCGGCGTCCGCATCGGTTTCTATTTCGCCCCGGGATACGGCTACTACAATGTGCCGCGCACCTACTGGAACCAGCGCTGGTATGTCGGCGGGCATCTGCCGTCGATCTTCTGGCGCTATCAGCTGAACGACTGGCGCACCTACGGCCTAGGCTTCCCGCCGGAAGGCACGCGCTGGGTGCTGGTCGACAACCACATCTACCTGATCGACGAGTACGACGGGTACATCATCGATGTGATCTACGACGCCTGGCGCTGGTAAGGGCCTGAGCCTCGCGGCGCCGGCTGCTCTCGAGCGGTCGGCGCCTGCGCGTGGCAAGTGATTGGTGGTTGGTGAATTGCTTTTCCGGAAGCGGAAGGGCGGCGCGAACTGATCAGCCGTAAACCGTCGGCCAACCACAAATCACCAACCACCAATCACTTGCCCACACCGCTCCATGCCAAAGTGTCATCTGACGACGGTTGCAGCGAACCCCGCACCACGTCAGAACCGATGCATGAGCGACACGGCGATCAGCGACACGACCACCGGCGAAGAGGTTCCCTCCTCCCGCGCCCCGCAGCTTCATCTGTCCGAGGAGCTGATGGCGTCGCCGACGCGGTTCTTCAACCGCGAAACCTCGTGGCTGGCGTTCAACGGCCGCGTGCTGGAAGAGGCCGCCAATCCGGGGCACCCGCTGCTGGAGCGTCTGCGCTTCCTCTCCATCTCCGCCAACAACCTGGATGAGTTCTTCATGACCCGCGTGGCGGGCCTGAAGGGTCAGGTGCGCGAGCGGGTGCGTGTGGTCTCCCCCGACGGCCTGACCCCCGCCGAGGCGCTGGAGCAGGTCAACACCGCCGCCGGCGCCCTGATGACCGAACAGCAGCGGCGCTGGCGCAAGCTGCGGCGCGAACTGGCCGTCGCCGGGATCGAGGTCGTCGACGCCTCGCGCATCACCAAGACCGAACGCGAGCGTCTGGAGCCAGAGTTCCTCAATCAGCTCTTCGCCGTGCTGACGCCGATGGCGATCGACCCGGCCCACCCCTTCCCCTTCCTGCCCAACCTCGGCTTCTCGCTGGCGCTGAAGCTGCGACGCCAGTCCGACCGTCGCACCCTCTACGCCCTGGTGCCGGTGCCGACGCAGGTGAAACGGTTCTGGCCTCTGGCCACCGATGGCCGCTCCACGCCGGGCCGCCAGCGTTTCGTGACGCTGGAGAGCCTGCTGATGCTCTTCATCGACCACCTGTTTCCCGGCTGTGACGTGCTGGAGCGCGGCGTCTTCCGCCTGATCCGCGACAGCGACATCGAGATCGAGGAAGAGGCCGAAGACCTGGTCATGGAGTTCGAGGAGGCGCTGAAGCAGCGTCGTCTCGGCTCGGTCGTGCGCATCAAGATCCAGGCGGACATGCCGGATGACCTGCGCACCTTCATCACCGACGAACTGAACGCCGCGCCGCAGGACACGGTGCTGGTCGACGGCATGCTCGGGCTGGCCCAGCTGTCGGAGCTGATCCCCGGCGGCCATCCGGACCTGAAATTCAAGGGCTACGAGCCCCGCTATCCCGAGCGGGTCCGCGATAACGGCGGCGACATCTTCGCGGCGGTCCGCGAGAAGGACATGCTGATCCACCACCCGTTCGAGAGCTTCGACGTGGTGGTCCAGTTCCTGCGTCAGGCCGCGCGCGATCCCAACGTACTGGCCATTAAGCAGACCCTGTACCGCACCTCCAAGGACAGCCCCATCGTGGCGGCGCTGATCGAGGCGGCCGAGAACGGCAAGAATGTCACCGCCCTGATCGAGCTCAAGGCGCGCTTCGACGAGGAGGCGAACCTGAAATGGGCCCGCGCCATGGAGCGCGCCGGGGTTCACGTCGTCTTCGGCTTCGTCGAATGGAAGACCCACGCCAAGGTCAGCGTCGTCGTCCGCCGCGAGGGCGACGGGCTGAAGACCTACTGCCACTTCGGCACCGGCAACTATCACCCGGTCACGGCCAAGGTTTACACCGACCTGTCGCTGTTCAGCTCGGACCCTCGTCTGGCCCGGGACGCCTCGCGGGTGTTCAACTACATCACCGGCTACGCCCAGCCGGACGAGCTGGAGGCGCTGGTCGTCTCGCCGCTGAACATGAAGAAGACGCTGATCGACCTGATCTCCAAGGAGATGTCGGCGGCGGCGATGGGCAAGCCCGCGGCCATCTGGGCCAAGATGAACGCCCTGGTCGACCCGGAGATCATCGACGCCCTGTACCGCGCCAGCCAGTGGGGCGTGCGGATCGAGCTGGTCATTCGCGGCGTCTGCTGCCTGCGCCCCGGCGTCGAGGGCCTCAGCGAGAACATCCGGGTCAAGTCGATCGTCGGTCGCTTCCTCGAGCACAGCCGCATCGTCGCCTTCGCCAACGGCCGCGACCTACCGAACGACAAGGCGAAAGTCTTCATCTCGTCCGCCGACTGGATGCCGCGCAATCTGGACCGCCGCGTCGAGCTGATGACCCCGGTGCTGAACGCCACCGTCCACGATCAGGTGCTGGACCAGATCATGGTCGCCAACCTGAAGGACGACGCCCAGAGCTGGACGCTGACCCCGGACGGTTCCTATATCCGCGTCTCGCCGGTCGATCCCGAACGGCCCTTCTCGGCGCACAAGTATTTCATGACCAACCCCAGCCTCTCGGGCCGTGGCCGCAAGGTGAAGACCCTGCCCGCGCACCTCAGCTACGACCGGCCGGAGCGCAAGAAGCGCTGATGCCCGAGGCGCTGTTCTCGGCGATCGGCGAACCCCGCGACGTCGCCGCCATCGACATCGGCTCCAACTCGGTGCGTCTGGTCCTCTACCGGCTGGAAGGCCGGGCGATCTGGACCGTGTTCAACGAGAAGGTGCTGGCCGGGCTGGGCCGCGATCTCGCCGCCACCGGCAATCTGTCGGTCGAGGGCGCCGCGCAGGCCCTGACGGCGCTCAAGCGTTTCGCCGCCGTCATCGACGGGGTGAAACCGGCCCACACCTTCGTCGCCGCCACCGCCGCAGTGCGCGAGGCCGCAGACGGCCAGTCCTTCTGCGATACGGTCGCCGCCGAGACCGGGCTGAAGATCCGTGTCCTGTCCGGCGAGGAAGAGGCGCGCTACGCCGCCTTCGGGGTTCTGGCCGGCATTCCCGACGCCGACGGCGTGGCCGCCGACCTCGGCGGCTCCAGCCTTGAGCTGATCCGTCTGGGCGCCAGCAAGGTCGAGCGCGGCATCACCCTGCCGCTCGGCCCTTTCGCCCTCGTCGATCCCAAGGGCTTCGACCCGGACCGTCATCGCGCCGCCATCGCCAAGCGGCTGAAGCCCGCAACGGACTTCAGCGCCGACACCCTCTATGCCGTCGGCGGCGCCTGGCGGACGCTGGCGCAGGTGCACATGGATGTCAGCGGCTACCCCCTGCACATCGTCCACCAGTACAGGCTGACCGCCGCCGAGGCGCTGGAAACGGCCCGCTTCATCGCCCGGCAGTCGAAGGCCTCGCTCGAGAAATGGCCCGGCCTGTCGAAGAAACGCGCCGAGACCCTGCCCCACGCCGCGCTTGTCCTTGAGGGACTGATCGAACGACTGGGCCTCAAGACCATCGTCCTGTCCGCATGGGGCGTGCGCGAGGGGCTGCTGTACGAGGCGCTGGACGCCGCCACCGCTGCGGATGATCCCCTGCTGGCCGGCTCCTCGGCACTTGGCGCCCGTCAGGGCATTTCTCCGACCCTGCCGGCAGCCCTGCGCGGCTGGATCGAGCCCCTGCTCGGCTCGATCAAGCCGGCCTTCGACGCTGAACGCGACGCCGTCCTCGCCGACGCCGCCTGCCGTCTGGCCGACCTCGGCGCCCGCCTGCACCCCGACCACCGTGTGGAGCTGGCCTTCGATCAGGTCCTGCG
>JAVHYH010000184.1 GCA_031119155.1 Brevundimonas sp. | reverse complement strand
AGGTCCTTGTGCATCGTATCCAGCGTCGGCTGGTCGCCGGTGTAGGCGTGGATGGTGGTCATGTAGCCGCGCTCGATGCCGAACAGGTCGTTCAGCACCTTGGCCACCGGGGCCAGGGCGTTGGTGGTGCACGAGCCGTTCGAGACGATGATGTCGTCGGCGGTCAGGGTCTCGTGGTTGACCTTGTAGACGATGGTCTTGTCGGCGTTCTCACCCGGCGCCGAGATCAGCACGCGCTTGGCGCCGGCCTTCAGGTGGGCCTCGGCCTTGTCACGGGCGGTGAAGATGCCGGTGCACTCGAACGCGATGTCGACGTTCAGTTCCTTGTGCGGCAGGTTCGCCGGATCACGCTCGGCGGTCACCTTGATCTTGCCCAGACCCACGTCGATCCAGTCGTCGCCGTGCTCGACCGTGCCGGGGAAGCGGCCGTGGACCGAGTCATACTTCAGCAGGTGGGCGTTGGTGGACACCGGGCCCAGATCGTTGATCGCCACGACCTCGATGTCGCGACGACCGTGCTCGACGATCGAACGCAGGACGAGGCGGCCGATGCGGCCGAAACCATTGATGGCGACGCGAACGGTCATGGGCAGGGCTCCTTTGGAAGCGCGGTGTTCAGGGTTGGCGCTTCAATGATCCCCCCGGCCCGGGGATTCAACCCCGTGGCCGTAACAAGACGTGATGAACTGTAACGCTGTGGCGCTCAGCCCCCGGCCAGCGGCGCCTGCAGCCGGGCGATCAGACCGCCTTCGGCCCGGTTCGCCAGCGTCACATCGCCGCCCGCGGCCCGCGCCGCCTGACGCGCGACCGTCAGGCCCAGCCCGGCGCCGCCGGTTTCCCGGTTGCGTGATTGCTCCCCGCGCCGGAACGGCTCGAAGACGGCGTCGAGTTCGTCTTCCGGCAGGCCGGGGCCGTCGTCCTCGACGGTGACAAACGCCGCGCCGTCCCGGGCGAAGGCCTTCACCCGCGTGCGACCGCCGTACTTCACCGCATTGCCGATCAGATTGCCCAGCGCCCGGCGCAAGGCGGCGGGGTCGGCCAGGACGGGCAGGGGGGCGCCGCCCTCGAACAGGACGTCCGCGCCGGTCTCGGCGAAGCCGGCGGCGCAATCGGCGGTCAGGGCGGCCAGATCCAGAACCTCACGGTGCTCCGGCGTCGTCTCCCCGCGCACAAAGGCCATGGCCTGGGCGATCAGGGCGTCCATCTCCTCGATATCGGCCGCCATCCGTTCGCGCACCGCGTCCGGCGCCTGCTCGGCCCTGAAGCGCAGGCGGGTCAGGGGAGTGCGCAGGTCATGGGCGATGGCCGCTACGGTCTGGGTCCGCTGGCGCATGTGATTGCGCAGCGACGCCTGCATGTCGTTGAAGGCGTGAATGGCCGTCCGCACCTCCTTCGGTCCGGACGGTTTCAGCGGTTCGGCTTCCGGATCGGCGCCCAGCCGCTCGGCGGCGTCGGCGAACACCCGGATGGGCCGGGTCAGTCGCCGGGCCATCCACCACACCAGCGGGGCCAGCAACAGCATCGAGATCAGCAGGCCCAGCAGCACCCGTTGCTGCCACGGCGACAGAAGACTGTGGGGCGGCTCGACCGTGGCCCACTGGCCGTCATCCTGCTGCACCGAGGCGGTGAAGGGCGCGAAGGTCAGCCGGTCGGCGCGGATCGTGACCTGCTGCGTGGATCTGTCGACCACGATCCGGCCTCCGCCTTCCGGGGCGCGCATGGAGAAGCGGGTGGTCTCGCGCAGGCCGCCTACCAGACGAGGCGCAGGATTGGCGTCCTTTCCGGCCTCCACAACCGCTTCGGATTCCGCTGACCGATTGGCCTCGGGCCGAACGAAGATGAAGTTCAGATCCTCGCCGTCCCGCCTCGGCATCGAAAGCTCGCTCCGATGGCCCGGCTCGCGGCGACGGGGAGGGCCGCGTTCCACGGAGACCCGGACCCGGCTCGCGGGCACGTCCAGACGCGCCGCCAGCGAACCGGCGATCGCCCAGGCCACCGGATCGCGCGCGTCGCGCTCGGAGCGCTTCACCGGCTCGGAGGTGATCCGCCGTTTCAGGGGACGCCCGTCCGAGGTCTCGGCCGCCTCTCCCTTCAGGGCGCGGGCGGCGGCGTCGATGCTGAAACCGACCGGACGCGGCTCGGGCGCCAACACCACAAGGGCGAAGGTCACCGCCTGGGACAGCACAAGCGCCGCCGCGGCCAGGGCGGCGACCTGCACGAAGACGGGAAAGGCGGAGGGACGCTTCAAGCCGCGCCCCGCTGCCGCTCGACCTTCACGTCGAACATATAGCCCTCGCCGCGCAGGGTCTGGATCATCTCCAGGCCGGAGCCGTCATCCAGCTTCTTTCTCAGCCGGCTGATCTGCACATCCATGGCGCGGTCGAACACATCGGCGTCGCTCCCGCGCGCCCGTTCCAGCAACTGGTCGCGGGTCAGCACGCGGCCCGGTCGTTCGGCGAAGGCCCGCAACAGGGCGAACTCGCCCGCGGAAAGTCCGACCAGCTGGCCATCCGGTCGCGCCAGTTCCCGCCGCAACAGGTCCAGTCGCCAGCCCGCGAAATGCAGGGCCGGCCCCGCCGCGCCCGCCTCTTCCCGGGGACGTCGCAGCACCGCCCTGACCCGCGCCAGCAGTTCGCGTGGATTGCAGGGCTTGGCCAGATAGTCGTCGGCGCCCAGCTCCAGCCCGATGATGCGGTCGGTGTCCTCGCCCATGGCGCTCAGCATGACGATGGGCGTGCCCTTGCCGGCCATGCGGCGGCAGACCGACAGCCCGTCCTCGCCCGGCATCATCAGATCCAGCACGATCAGGTCCGGCGCGCGCACCGCGATGGCCCGGTCCATCTCCGCGGCCGAGGCGGCCCCGACGGCGTCATACCCGTGCTGGCCCAGGTAGTCGCACAGCACCTCGCGGATGCCGGGGTCGTCATCGACGACGAGAATGCGGGACGCGTCTGCTTGCATGGCTTCATTCTGGCCCAGCCGGGCTCCGTCGTCATTTCAGCGCTGAAACATTCCGGGCTCGCACTGAAATATCGTCGCAAGCCGGTGGTGCTCCAAGACCTGATCGAAACTCTGGAGCCTGAAGCCATGCTCTCCCTGATCGTCCTGTCCGCCGCCGTCCTGACGCAGGATCCGCAAGCGCCGCCGCCCGTTCCCGAGGTCCGCAGCCGGATGGTCTTCCTCGGTGGCGCGACCGACGGCCCCGGCGGGCTGGATGCGGATGGCGACGGCGAGGTCACCCGCGACGAGTTCGCCCGGCCGCTGAACGATGCCTTCGCCCGCCTGGACAAGAACGGCGACGGCCGTCTGTCGCGCGAGGAACTGGCGCAGGGCGGCGCGGACGGGAACCACGACATCACCGTCCGTCGTTTCGGACGCGGCGACGGGGACCGGCTGGAGTTGCGTCGCCCGACCCGATCCGGGGAAGGCGCAGCCCGCTTTGAGCGCGACGGCGCCGTGGTTGTGGTGTCTCCGGATGACGCGGAAGCGGAGCCCGGCGTCGTGGTCCGTACCCGTTCCTTTCGCGGCCCTCGCGTCATGACGTTCGAGCGCGATCCCGATGGCTCCGATCCCGTCCGGGTCGAGGTTCGCGCCCTGCGTAGCGCGCACGACCGCGGCCTCGACAAGGACGGCGACGGCAGGATCAGCGAGGCCGAGTTTACCGCCCCGCTGCGCGAGGCCTTCGCGCGCATGGACGCCGACCGGTCGGGGTTCATCGAGGAGGGCGAGCGGCGCGACGACGGCGAGGTTCGCGTTTTCAGCCATCGCATTGAAACCCCGGGCGAAGAGTGATCCCTGTCCGTCGATTTCGTGATTTGGCCGCCTGCCGGGCGGCGCCCTAACGTGGGCGGATGATCTTCCGCCGTCTTGTCATGAGACTGACCGTGTCCGCCGCGATGAGCCTGGCGGTTGTCGCGGCGCCGTCGTTCGCGACATCGGCGGACGAGGTCACGGTGGCGACGGTCCAGCCGTCCCGCGAACGGGCCCGGATGAACCAGAAGGTCTTCGACAGCGTCTGGAGCGAGGTTCGGACCCAGTATTACGACCCTGAACTGCATGGCGTGGACTGGACCGCGGCCCGCCGCACCTATCGCCCCCAGGCCCTCGCCGCGACCGACGACCGGGCGCTGTATCTGGTCCTCGACCAGATGCTCAACCTGCTGGACGACGATCACGCGGGCGCGGCCTCTCCCGCCGTCGCCCGTCGGCAGGATGCGCAACGGACGAGACGCGCCGCCATCGGCGTGACCCTGCGCCCGGATCCCGAACACCCCGGGGACTACCGCATCGAAACGGTCCGGCGCGGATCGCCCGCCGAAGCCGCCGGGGTGGCGGAAGGCTGGCGACTGAACATCGCCCAGGGCGGCTGGAGCCCCGAACAGGATGTGGTCGCCGGTCGCGCGCTGAACCTGACCTTCATCGACGAGGCCGAGGAGCGGCGCGTGCTTTCCGTGACCCCTGCGGTCATGGAGCCGCAACCGGCCTTCGTCGCCGACCGGTCACGCCCGGGCGTGGTGGTCCTGCGTGTCGATGGCTTCGACGCCGGACTGGGTCGCTGGATGGGGGCCGAACTGGCCGGCCTGTCCCCTGATACCGGCGTGGTCCTCGACCTGCGCGGCAACCCCGGCGGGCGGCTGATGGAGGCGGACGCGGTGCTGAGCTGCTTCCTGCCGCGTGATCAGGTCTGGGCCACCCGCACCCTGCGTTCCGGACGGCAGGTCGATCTCAGCACCGGCGGCGGCTGTGGCGATCTCGATCAGCCCGTGCCCAATGACGTCGCCGTTCTGGTCGACAGCGACAGCCGCAGCGCCGCCGAACTGACCCCCGCCGCCCTGCAGGAGGCCCGCCGCGCCGTCGTCATCGGTGAACGCACCGCCGGCGCCGTCCTGATCTCGCAGGACACCCGCCTGCCGGACGGAGGCCGCCTGACCCTCAGCCGGTCGGACTTCGTCACCTCCGGCGGCGTTCGTCTCGAAAAGCGCGGCGTGACGCCGGACGTGGAGGCCTCGATCTCCCGCGAGGACCGGCGCGAGGGCCGGGATCCGGCGCTGGACACGGCGATCCGGAGCCTGTCGCGCGAAACGGTCTTGGCGAGCCCCGCGCGGTCGCTCTAGCATCCGGGGCATGTTCAGGTTCAGCGTTCGCCCGCTCGTCGTCGCCCTCGCCCTGTCGCTCGCGGCCTGCGCCTCGATCCCCTACGCTCGTGAGAATGAACTGCCGACCCCGGTTCAGGTGTCGGACGGCTCGCCCGAGCGCGCCGCCCTGAACGGCGAGGTCTGGGACGCGGCGGTGAGCTACGCCCGCCGGTTGTTCTACAAGCGGGACTTCGGCGGCGTGCCCTTTGTCGAGGAAGCCGCCACGCGTCGCCCTGAAGCCGTCGCGTCGCCGAACGAGGATCTGTTCTACGCCCGCCTGACCGAGCTTCTGGACCTGCTCGACGACGACCACTCCCAGGCGCTCAGCCCCGTCGAACGTGAGATGGTTCGCGCGCGGGAGCAGGGCGCGTCCCGCGCCGGCTTCGGTTTCATCCTGACGGCGCGGGGCGACGATCGCTTCGTCGCCCTCGTGCGGCCGGAGACGCCCGCTGCGGACGTCGGGGTGCTGCCCGGCTGGAAGGTCGAGGCCGTCAACGGCGTCTCGCCCCTGATCGCGGCGCCGCCTGTCGTGGGCCGGACCGACACCATCGTCTTCGTGGACGAAAGTGGCGCGCGCCATACGCTTGATCTCACCGCTGTCCTGCTGGAGCCCCGCCCGCGCTTCGAGACCCGAAGCCTCGACAACGGCGTGGCCTATATCCGCTTCGATGACTTCGACCGCGCCCGCTACGACCAGTTCGTGGCCGAGATGGAGCGGCTGGCCGAGGCGCCGCCCGCCGGACTGGTCATCGACCTGCGCACCAACGGCGGGGGCAGTCTCAATCTGGCGGGCATGATCCAGTCCTGGTTCTTCACGGAGCGGCAGGACGTCACCGTGCTGGAGGGGCGCTTCATCAATCGCCGCATGTTCGTCGCCCCGGCCCCGCGTCCGTACGGCGGTCCGGTGACGGTTGTGGTCGGCCCGGGTTCAGCCAGCGCCGCCGAACTGCTGGCGGGCGTGCTGCAGGAGAAGGGCAGGGCGGTGATCGTCGGCGAGACGACGCGCGGCGCCGTCACGGGCACCCGGGCGATCAACCTGCCGGATGGCGGCCTCCTGCGCGTGGGGATGATCGTCATGACCACTCCCGCGGGCCGAAATCTGGAAAAGGTCGGCGTCACGCCCGACGTCATCG
>JAVHYH010000006.1 GCA_031119155.1 Brevundimonas sp. | reverse complement strand
GGAGCTGCTCGCGGCGCTCGCGAACACGCTCGAATCCCTCTCGCCCGGCGCCGGCGCCAAGGCCGCGTTCGAGTCGCCCAAGGTGGCGGCGCATGGCGATTTCGCCAGCACCGCCGCCATGCAGCTGGCCAAGCCCCTGCAACGCAAGCCGCGCGAGCTGGCTGAAGAACTGGCCGCCGCGCTGCAGGCCACGCCGGCCTTCGCGCGCTGGGTCGAAGCGGTCGAGATCGCCGGTCCGGGCTTCCTCAACATCCGTCTCAAGACCGAGGCCCGCCAGCAGGCGGCGCGCGAGGTGCTGGCCGCCGGCGCCGCCTACGGCCGCCAGCCGGCCGGCGGCGAGCGCGTGCTGGTCGAGTTCGTCTCGGCCAACCCGACCGGCCCGCTGCACGTGGGCCATGGCCGCCAGGCCGCGCTCGGCGACGCCATCTGCAACCTGCGCGCCTCGCAGGGCAACGACGTTTATCGCGAGTTCTATTACAACGACGCCGGCGTCCAGATCCAGACGCTCGCCAACAGCACCCAACTGCGCGCCAAGGGCTTCAAGCCGGGCGACGACTGCTGGCCCACCGATCCCGACAACCCGGCCAGCAAGGCCTTCTACAACGGCGACTACATCGCCGACATCGCGGCCGACTTCCTCGCGAAGAAGACCGTCAAGTCCGATGACCGTGAGTTCACCGCCAGCGGCGACGTGCCGTGGTAGAGATACCGCAGACGGGCGCGCAGCCTCAGTCCCTCGCCCCGCGCCGGCGGTTCCGGGAATTGCGGGGCCTTGTCCGCCTTCCGGGCGGCTTTTCCGACGGTCTTCCGGGCGGGTTCAGCGGTGGTCATGGCCCAGCTTAACGCGGTTCTCTCGTCTCAGGTCCAGTTTGGCCCTATATGCGAAGCGTAATGACCCGTCCCTTCCTCAAGATGAACGGCGCCGGCAACGACTTCGTCGTCGTCAATGCGCTCGAAGCCCCGTTCGCGCCGACGGTGGAGCAGGTGCGCGCCATCGCTGATCGCGAAACGGGCGAGGGCTGCGACCAGTTGATCGCCATCGAGCCGAGCGAGAGCGCCGACGCCTTCATGCGCGTCTGGAACAGCGACGGAACCATGGTCGAGAACTGCGGGAACGCCCTGCGCTGCGTCGGCTGGTTGTTGATGGAGTCGACCGGCAAGGATCGGGTGGTGATCGACACCGCAGGCGGTCCGACCGTGGCGACCCGCGCGGCGGGTGGTCAGGTGACGGTGGACATGGGCGCGCCGCGTCTGGACTGGGAGCAGGTGCCGCTGGCCGAGGCGATGGACACGCGCGGCATCGAGCTGCAGGTCGGCCCCATCGACGCGCCCCTGCTGCACACGCCCGGCGCCGTTTCGATGGGCAATCCGCATGTGGTCTTTTTCGTCGGCGAGACGCCGGACGACGGCTTCGTGCGCGGTTCGGGCTCGCTGGTCGAGCACCATCCAATGTTCCCCGAAGGCGTCAACGTCGGCTTCGTCCACGCCCTGTCGCCGGACCATATCCGCCTGCGGGTGTGGGAGCGCGGCGCGGGCCTGACCAAGGCCTGCGGCACCGGCGCCTGCGCGGCTCTGGTCGCCTCGGCGCGGCGCGGGGTGACCGGCCGTCACGTCACGGTGGATGTGGACGGCGGTCGTCTGTTGATCGACTGGGACGAGGCCAGCGACCACGTCTTCATGACCGGCCCGGTGGAGGTCGAACGGACCGGGCTGTTGTCGCTCTAGCGATGCCGCCGGGCGATCAGGGCCCAGACCGTCACCGCGACGCAGGCGCCCAGACCCAGCCAGCCGATCCAGTCCCAGACCCCGTCGCCCAGCAGGGCGCCGACCAGACCGATCAGCGACAGGATCGCCACCACGGCGGGGACGGCGAAGATGGCCGTCAGGCTGAAGGGGCCGGTCTTCATTTCGCGCCCCGTTTCGCCGCCCGGTGCTTGACCCACCACAGGTACAGCCCGCTGCCCAGAATGATGATGGTGGCGAGGTCCAGCAGCGCCCAGAGCATCTTCAGCGGCAGGCCGCCGTAGTCGCCGAAATGCAGCGGCTGGGACAGAGACAGGGTCTTCACATACCAGGGCGCGGGGGCCACCGCCGCCAGCTCGCCGGTGCGGGCGTCGATCAGGGCGGGCGTGGTCAGATGCTCGGTCAGCGGCGTGTCGCCGTGGAAGAAGACGGCATAGTGGTTGTCGGTCGAATAGGTCGAGCCGGGGAAGGCGACGAACTGCAGGGTCATGCCGGGCAGGGCCTGCTTGGCCCGCTCGACGGCCGCGTTGAGCGAGCTTCGCCCGGTCAGGCTGACCGGGGCGTCATAGGCTTGGGTCAGCTCCTTGAGAGCGTCATCCTTCCAGTAGGCGATGATCGGCACGGCCAGGGTGTTGACCACCCCGGTGACGCCGACGACCAGCACCCAGGCCGCCGTCACCACGCCCAGAAGGTTGTGATAGTCGAGCCAGCGGGTCCGCGCCGCCTTGCCCGCCCGCACCGTGCCGAAGGGCAGGCGGCGCATGAAGGGGGCGTAGAGCACCACGCCCGACACCAGCGCCGCCACCAGCAGCAGGCCCATGGCGCCGAGGAACAGCATCCCCGCCAGCCCCAGGAACATGTCGGTGTGCAGCTGGAGAATGAACTCCATCACCGGGTGACCGGCGACCAGCGGCGCGGCCTCGCCGGTGAACTGGTCGATAGGCTGGAAGCTGTATTTGTCGGCCGGACCGGTCGGGTCGAGGCTGGTGACGTTCACCACCGGCCGTTCGACGTCGAAGCTCATGAAGGCCGGAACCTCGCCCGGCTTGCGGGCGAGGGCGACGTCCAGGACCTGGTCGAGGTTCAGCTTCTCCGCACCCGCGGCGACGGGCGCGGCTTCCTCGTGGCCGAGCAGGAGATGGTCCAGCTCATGCGTGAAGACGAGCGGAAGGCCCGTGATGCAAAGCATCAGCAGGAAAATGGTCGAGACGAGGCTCGACCATTTGTGCACCCAGCTCCAGGCCCGGATCGTGCCCGGCTTCATCCGGCTCAGAAGTCCGTCGAGATCGAGACGCGGAAGGTGCGCGGGGCGCCCAGCGTCAGGTAGTTCGAGCCCGGGTAGCCGCCGGTTGCGACCCACTGGTCCTCATCGGCGATGTTCTCGACCCGCGCACGGACGGTCAGCGGACGGTCGCCCGCCTCGAAGTCGTAGCGCACGCCGGCATCGAAGCGGGTCCAGCTGTCCAGCTCCAGCGCGTTATCGGCGCTGGCGGCCTGCGAGCCGGTGTGAACGGCGCGAGCTTCCAGCGTCAGGCCGGTGACGGCCGGGACATCCCACTCGACGTTGGCGTTGAGCAGGAACTCCGGCACGCCGATGGCGGAGTTGCCGACATTGAGGTCGTTCTCCGCGCGGGTGATCTCGGCCTCGAGCCAGGTCGCGCCGCCGATCAGGCGCAGGCCTTCCACGGGCTCGCCGTAGACGGTCAGCTCAACGCCCCGGTTTTCCTGCTCCGAACCGGCGGAGTAGACGTTGGTGTTCGGGTCGAAATACTCGCTCGGACGGGTCGTGCGGAAGACGCTCAGCGTACCGCCGAACGAACCGGCGTCATACTTCACGCCGGCCTCGATCTGCTCGGAGGTGAAGGGCTCGAGCACCTCGCCGCCGTTGTCGACCAACTCGCCGTTGATGACTTCCGGCGCGATCTTTCCGGGCTGCAGGGCCTCGGCGTAGTTGGCGTACAGGGAGATCTGGTCGCTGGGCTTGTAGACCAGGGCGAAGACCGGGGTGACGGCGTCACTGGCGTAGCCCGAGCCGAAGGAGCCGTCGGCATAGCTGTACGAAGCGGTCTTGATCTCCTGATAGCGCACGCCGACCGTGGCCAGCAGACGACCGTCGAGGAAGGACATCATGTCCGCCAGCGCCACGCTGGCGGTGCGCGACCGTTCGGTGATCTCCGGATCGTTGAAGTCGCCGGAGGTGCTGACGAGCGGCGGCGGCGTGATGGCCACCGGATCGGTCAGCGTGCCGACGGCGAAGCCTGCAAAGCCGACGCCGAAGTTTCCTGCCCAGGCGTTCCGTGACTTGAGCTGGACGTGCGAGGCCGAGGCGACCAGACGGTGTTCGACAGGACCCGTGGTCAGGTCGGCGCGCACACCGATGTCGCCCGACCAGACGGTGTCCTCGCGGACGTTGTCGAAGCGGCTGGCGGTCAGGGCGCCGGTCGGGGAGACGTTCGGGTTGGCGAGGACGTTTTCTTCCTTGCCGCTGCGACCGCCGATGGCCGCCCAGGCGGTGATGCTGTCAGTCAGATCGAACTCGCCGCGCACCGCGCCGAACAGTTGCTCCTCGTCCGTATAGGTCCAGGGCTGGGCGAAATTGCTGTCGGCCGACGGGGCGTCGGGGATGGCGGTTCCAGGCGTCACGGCCGGGCGCGGCGCGGTGATGCGGTGGTTCTGCCAGCCGAAGTCGGCCGAGAAGCGGGCGCGGTCGCCCCGGTGGTCGAGGCCCAGGCCGATGACCTGAAGCTCGGTGTTCTGGCCGTCGATGGCGCCTTCGCCGTCGCGGGCGGCGACGTTCAGGCGGCCGCCCCATTCGTTGTTCTCGCCGAAGCGACGCGAGAAGTCGCCGGCGGCGTACAGGGCCTCGCCGCCCTCCAGGCCTAGGGTCAGACGGTTCAGCGGAGTGTCGCCCGCGCGCTTGGGCGTCAGGTTGAAGGCGCCGCCGACGCCGGAGCCGCCGGGTGCGGCGCCGTTCAGGAAGGCCGACGCGCCGCGGAACACCTCGACCCGCTCAACCAGTTCGGCCGCCACGAACTGACGCGGCAGAACGCCGTAAAGACCGTTCCAGGTCATGTCGTCCGAATACACCGGGAAGCCGCGCACGACGTACAGTTCCTGGAAGTTGCCGAAGCCCTTGGAGACGCGGACGGTCGGGTCGTTCTGCAGCACGTCGCCGACGCTGATGGCCTGCTGGTTGCGGACCAGTTGTTCCGTGTAGGCGGTGCTGGAGAAGGGGGTGTCCATCACGTCCATCGAGCCGAACAGGCCGACGCGGCCGCCGGTGGCGACCTGGCCGCCCGCATAGGCCGGGGCCTGGCGGACCTGCGAACCGGTGACGATGACTTCGCCCAGTTCGGTGGGCTGGGCGTCCTGCGCGAGGGCGGGCGCGGCGCTCAGGGCCAGGCCGGCGGCGGTGGACAGCAGAAGAAGGGAGCGGAATTTCACGGGGGGTCGCCTTGGGGGAAGGGCTGAGATTGAGAACGGGTCGCACTATCAGTGCGCCCCGGCGCTTACAACCTTTGCCGTGAGGGTTTGCCTGTGCTTTCGGCGGCCGTGGGCGGGAATGCGCGCAAATCTGTCGTGTGCTGTCACATTTTCCGGACACTGCAGGCGGCGCCGTCGCTGCAAAGCCCGCTGTGACGGGTTTCAGCTTTCCCCGACGTCAGCGGTTGTCCCGCCTCGCCCCGCGCACTAGGAACGGGGCCATTGAAGACTTGCGAACACGCGACCGGAAACGCCGAAAGCCATGCCCGACCTGACAGACAAACAGACCTTCTCCGACGAGGATGCGCTGGACTTCCACCGCCTTCCCGCCCCGGGCAAGATCTCGATGGCGCCGATCAAGCCGATGGCGACCCAGCGCGACCTGTCGCTGGCCTATTCCCCCGGCGTCGCCATTCCGGTGCTGGCCATCGCCGAGGACGCGGACAAGGCCTACGACTATACCTCCAAGGGGAACATGGTCGCCGTCATCTCGAACGGCACGGCCATCCTCGGCCTCGGCAACCTCGGTCACATGGCGTCCAAGCCGGTGATGGAGGGCAAGTCGGTCCTGTTCAAACGCTTCGCCGACGTCGACAGCTTCGACGTCGAGGTGAAGACCACCGATCCGGAAGAGTTCGTCACCGTCGTCAAGAACATCGGCGACACCTGGGGCGGCATCAATCTGGAGGACATCAAATCCCCGGAATGCTTCGTGATCGAGAGCGAGCTGCAGGACCTGCTGGACATCCCGGTCTTCCACGATGACCAGCACGGCACCGCCATCATCTCGACCGCCGGCCTGATCAACGCCTGCCACGTCGCCGGCAAGCGTCTGGAGGATGTGAAGGTCGTCCTGTCGGGCGCCGGCGCCGCCGGCCTGTCCTCGATCGCCCTGATGAAGGCGGCGGGCGTCAAGGCCGAGAACACCGTCATCGTCGATCGCGACGGCGTGGTCTTCAAGGGCCGCGAGCACGGCATGGACCAGTGGAAGGCCGCCCACGCCACCGACACGCCGCACCGTACGCTGGCCGAAGCCATGGTCGGCGCCGATGTTGTCATCGGCCTGTCGGCCAAGGGCGCGATCACCAAGGAGATGGTCGCCACCATGGCGGCCAATCCGATCATCTTCGCCATGGCCAATCCGGATCCGGAAATCCTGCCCGAGGACGTGCTGTCGGTTCGCACCGACGCCATCATCGCCACCGGCCGGTCCGACTACGCCAACCAGGTCAACAATGTGCTGGCCTTCCCCTATCTGTTTCGGGGCGCGCTGGACGTGCGCGCGCGTCGCGTGAACCACGAGATGAAGGTCGCCTGCGCCCAGGCCTTGGCCGCCTTGGCCCGCGAGGACGTGCCGGACGAAGTCGCCGCCGCCTATCGGGGCCGCAAGCTGAAATTCGGCCGGGACTACATCATCCCGACCCCGTTCGACCCGCGCCTGATCTGGTTCATCCCGCCGTTCGTCGCCCAGGCCGCCATGGACACCGGCGTGGCCCGTCAGCCGATCGCCGACATGGACGAGTACCGCGCCTCCCTGCGCCAGCGCCTCGATCCGTCGGCGGCCCTGATGCAGAACATCTCGGGCGCGGTGCGCGCCGCCCCGAACAAGCGCATCGTCTTCGCCGAGGGCGAGGAGCCGTCGGTCATCCGCGCCGCCTGGGGCTTCAAGCAGGCCGAACTGGGCACGCCCATCCTGCTGGGTCGCGAGGAGTTGATCCGCAAGAACGCCGCCGACGCCGGTCTGAATTTCGACGCCATGGGCATCGAGATCATCAACGCCCGCGTTTCGGACCGGAACGTCGAATACACCGACTGGCTCTACGCCAAGCTGCAGCGCCGGGGTTATCTGCGCCGCGACGTGCAGCGGATGATCAATCAGGACCGCAACTATTTCGGCGCCACCATGATCGCGCGCGGTCAGGCTGACGCCATGGTCACCGGCGTGACCCGCAACTTCAACATGGTGCTGAAGGAGGTCCGTCGCGTCCTGGACGTGAAGGAGCGGATGATCGGCCTGTCGGTGCTGCTGGCCAAGGGCCGCACCCTGTTCGTCGCCGACACCTCGATCCACGAGCTGCCGGACGCCGAGGAACTGGCCGAGATCGCCATCCAGGCGGCGGCGACGGTGCGCAAGCTGGGCAAGACCCCGCGCGTGGCCTTCCTGTCCTACTCGACCTTCGGCAACCCGCCCGGCGAGCGCGGCGAGAAGGTCCGCGAGGCCATCCGCATCCTCGACGCCAAGGGCGTGGACTTCGAGTATGAGGGCGAGATGCCGCCGGAGCTGGCGCTGGAGCCGGAACTGCGCGGCGCCTATCCGTTCATGCGTCTGAGCGGCCACGCCAATGTGCTGGTCATGCCGGCCATCCATTCGGCGGCCATCTCGACCCGTCTGGTCCAGTCGCTGGGCGGCGCGACCGTGATCGGCCCGCTGCTGGTCGGTCTGGAGAAGTCGGTGCAGATCGTCTCGCTGGGCGCCTCCGTCAGCGAAATCATCACCGCGGCGACCTTCGCCGCCTACGAAGACGGCGCCGAAGGCGAGGAATAGGGCTGAAGGGCTGCCCGGGCTTCAGGCCCGGGCGGCGGCCTTGCGGCGCTCTGCAGCGTCGCGCACCCATTCAAGGACGCAGAACACCACGGCCAGCAGGCCCAGCCAGGCGGCGATGGCGAACATCGGCGCGTAGCCCTGTGCGTCGACCAGTTCGCCGAGCGCGCCCCTGCCGAGGGTGCCGATCAGCAGCGCCAGTGAGATGAAGACGGCGAACTGGACCGCGCCGAAGGTCTTGTTCGACAGGGCGGACAGATAGGCCACGAAGGCCGCGCCCGCGAAGCCGCCGGCGATGTTCTCGCCAGCGATGGCCAGCATCAGGCGCGCAAGGGGTTCGCCGATGTGGAACATGCCGAACAGGTCGTACAAACGCGTGGCCTGCATGAAGCCGCCGATGACCGGCGCGCCCAGCGCGAGATCCATCATCAGCAGGTTCGTGGCGGCCGACAGGACGGCCCCGATCAGCAGGCTCCACATCCGGCCGATGACCAGCAGGGCCCAGCCGCCCAGGGCGATGCCGGCGATGGTCATGAAGACGCCGAAGGTCTTGGACGCCAGCGCCACCTCGGCGTTGGTATGGCCCAGCGCGCCGCCGGTGTCGCCCATGTAGAAGGGGAAGGCGAACGGGCCCCAGACGCCGTCCGTGATGCGGTAGGTCAGGATCAGGCCCAGCACGATCACCGCGCCCCAGCCCAGACGGCCCATCAGTTCGACCAGCGGCGCGAGGATCGCATCATACAGGGTGTCGGCGAAGCTGGATTTGAGCGGCGCCTCGGAAGCGACCGGTGCGCCACCTTTCCAGACGATCAGCCCTGCAAGGACGGCGGGGAGGACGACGGTCGCTCCCACGATCCACGGGCCCCAGGCGGCGGTGAAGCTGCCCGCGCTGGGCGCCGGGGAGGTGGTCAGGGCGGTGACCATGAAGCGCGCCAGCATGAAGGCCGCCCAGGCCCAGGCCGAGAGGGTGGCGATCAGCACGATCAGGCGCAGACGCGGAGAGCCCCGGCGCTCGCGCGCCACGGCGGTCCGCGACGTCGGCGCGGGTTCGGGCGCGATCAGGGTGCCGAGGAGGCCGACGCCCATCAGCAGGCCGCCGACGACGAAGACGCCCGGCCAGCCGATGGCGGAGGCGAGGAGCAGCGCTCCGGCCCCGCCGGTCAGGGCGGCGGTGCGATAACCCAGCTGGTAGATGGTGGAGAGCAGGTCGATCGGGGTGGTCTCGTCCGCGACCTCGATCCGCCAGGCGTCGATGACGATATCCTGGGTGGCGAAGGCAAAGGCGCCCAGCGCCGCGCCGATCGCGAGCGGGACCAGCGTGCCTTCACCCGGATGCGACAGGGCGACGAGGCCCAGGGCGCAGCCGATGACGATCTGCAGCACCACAAGCCAGCTGCGGCGGCGTCCGAACCGCTTGCCGATAACGGGCGGCGTCCAGCTGACCGCCGGCGACCACAGGAAGCGGAACGCGCCGAACAGGCCGATCCAGCTCAGAATGCCGATGGTGGCGACCGGGATGTCTTCCTCTGTCAGCCAGGCGTTGAGGGTGCCGATCAGCATGGCGAAGGGCAGGCCGGCCGAGAAGCCCAGCAGCAGCATCGCCAGGGTCCGACGTTCGCGGAAAGCGGCCTTCAGAACAGCCAGGCCCCTGGGGGCGGGCTGCAGGGCGGCGACCTCGCTGGCGGGCGTCTGGCTGTCGGTCATAGGCGTCTCCGGACGCCCCCCATGTTCTTGCGAACCTTGGCGTCGATTCAGACGGCGACCTTGGCGCGGACTTCGCGGTTCGTCCAGCGGGACAGGGCGGTTCGCAGGGACTCCAGCTCCAGCGGCTTGACCAGATGGTCATTCATGCCGGCTTCGAGGCAGGTCTTGCGGTCCTCGGCGAAGGCGTTGGCGGTCAGGGCGACGATGGGCGTGCGGTCGCCGCGCGCGCGCAGTTCGCGCGAGGCGGTCGGGCCGTCCATGCCGGGCATCCGCATGTCCATGAAGACCAGGTCGTAGCGGGCGCGCTTCATGGCGGCGAGCGCCTCGTCGCCACTGGCGGCGGTTTCGACCGCACAACCCTCGCGGCGCAGCAGGGTCGAGGCCAGCAAGGCGCCGACGGGATTGTCCTCGACCAGCAGGACGCGGGTGCCGGAGAAGCGGCCGGGCAGGACGCGGTCGTCGTCCACCGGCGGGGCGGGCGGCGGACCGGGGCGTTGGGCGGCGGTCTGGCTGCCGACGGCGGCCAGCACCCGCTCGGCAAGGGAGGCGCGGCGCAGGGGCTTGATCAGATAGCCGTTGAAGCCGGCGGACCGGTAGCGGGCGATCAGATCCCGCTCTGACGGTTTCAGCAGGACGATGGCGCGGCTTTCGGCGGGGCGCGCGGCGAGGCCGTGGGCGCTCTCCCGGCCCGCATGGTCGACCAGCACCACCGAGGCGTTGGCCGCGACGGTCCCGCCGGAGGCGGCGATCTGGGTCTCGGCGGCCTGTCGCACGAAGGGATCGGGGCTGAGGACGGCGATGGCCTGACCGGTCAGCGGCTGGCTGCGGGCGGCGTCGGGCGCGGCGTCGAACGCCGCCTCGAAGCGGAAGCGGGCGCCGGGGCCGCCGGGGCGGTCGGTGACGCTGATCGCGCCGTCCATGGCGACGGCCAGTTTGCGGACCACGGCCAGACCCAGACCGGCGCCGCCGAAGCGGCTGGCGTCGGAGGCGTCGACGTGGCCGAACTCCTCGAAGATGCGCTCCCGCGCCTCCGGCGGCACGCCGGGACCGGTGTCGTCGATGATGAAGGCCAGACGCGGCTTCGCCTCGGTCCCGCCCGCGCGCTCGACGGCGATGCGGACGCCGCCGGTCGCGGTGAATTTCACCGCATTGCCCGTGAGGTTGAACAGCACCTGCCGCAGACGGCCTTCGTCGGCCAGGATGTCGGGCGCGTCGGCGGCGACGGACCAGGCGATCTCCAGGTCGCGCTCGTGGGCGCGGGGGCTGGCCAGTTCGGCGACCCCGCGCACCAGCGCCTCGAGGTTCACCGGGGCGGTGTCGAACTCCAGCTTGCCGGCCTCCAGCCGGGCATAGTCCAGCAGGTCGTTGACCAGCCCCAGCAGGTGCTCGGCCGAGCCCCGGGCGTTTTCCAGATAGGCGCGCTGGGCGCCGTCCAGTTTGGTCCGCTGCAGCAGGCCCAGCATGCCGATCACGCCGTTCAGGGGCGTCCGCATCTCGTGGCTCATCAGGCGGAGGAACTGCTGCTCGGCTGACCCGCTCGGGGCCGTCAGTGTGGCTGGCTGTGCGGTCCGGCGCCGGGGCATGTGGAGTTCTCCTCGAACACACCGTGGACTCAACACGTTAAAACATCACCACGCGGGCGTGACGGTCTCGTGAGAGGCGGAAGACCCGCCCCGCCGGGACTCGAAGGCGTCATGGGCGTCGGCGGTGGAGCGGCGGTAGATCAGGGCCTCGGCGATGTGGCGGCGCAGCACGCCGTCGCAGCGATCCAGATCGGCGATGGTGCGGGCCAGCCGCAGGGTGCGGGTCCAGCCGCGCGCGGTCAGGCCGCCGACCTCTCCGGCCTTCATCAGCAAGGCCTTGCCCGGAGCGTCCGGCGTGGCGAAGCGATCCAGAAGTTCACCGGCCACCCGCGCGTTGACCGCCTGATCCTGCGCCGTTTCAAGGTCGATCCCGGCGATGCGCAGGCGCTCGCCCTGCATGTCACGGGCGGCCAGCACCCGCGCGGCGGCCTCTGCCGTGCCCTCGGCGGGCGGCGGCAGGGCCATGTCGGCGGCGGTGACCGGCGGCGCCTCCACCGTCAGGTCGATGCGGTCGAACATCGGGCCGGAGATGCGGTTGCGGTAGTCGCGCTGGCACCGGGGCGCCTTTCCGCAGGCGCCGCGTCCGGCCCCGCCCAGACCACAGCGGCAGGGGTTCATCGCCGCGACCAGCTGGAACCGGGCCGGATAGCGGACGTGGGCATTGGCGCGGGCGACGATGATCTCGCCGGTCTCCAGCGGCTGGCGCAAGGAGTCCAGTGCCTGCGCCGAATACTCGGGCAGTTCGTCGAGGAAGAGGACGCCGTTGTGGGCCAGCGAGGCCTCGCCCGGCTTGGCGCGCAGGCCGCCGCCGGTCAGGGCCGCCATGGAGGCGGAGTGGTGCGGCGCGCGGAAGGGGCGGTCGCGGGTCAGGGCCCCGCGCTCGATCAGGCCGGCCACCGACCAGACCATGGAGGTCTCCAGCAGCTCCTTGGGCGTCAGGGGCGGCAGGAGGCCCGGGAGGCGCGCCGCCATCATCGACTTGCCCGAGCCCGGCGGGCCGACGAAGAGCAGGTTGTGGCCGCCCGCCGCCGCGATCTCCAGCGCCCGCTTGGCGCTTTCCTGTCCCTTGACCTCGCGCAGGTCGGGGACGCGCTCGCCGCTGCGCATGGCGCCCGGCTCGGGCCGGCGGAGCACCTGCGTTCCCTTGAAGTGGTTGACCAGGGCGATCAGGGAGCGGGGCGCCAGCACGGCGACATCGCCCGCCCAGGCCGCCTCCGGCCCGTTGGCCTCGGGGCAGATGAGGCCGAGGCCCATGGCGTCGGCGGCGACAGCGGCGGGCAGGGTGCCGCCCACCGGCGCGATCCGCCCATCCAGTCCCAGCTCCCCGATGGCGGCCCAGCCGCTGAGGGCGTCCGGCGGGATGACGCCCATCGACGCCAGCAGCGCCAGGGCCACCGGCAGGTCGAAATGGTTGCCCTCCTTGCGCAGGTCCGCCGGCGCGAGGTTGGCGATGATCCGTTTCGACGGCAGGGCCAGCCCGATCCCGGCGAAGGCGCCGCGCACCCGCTCCCGGCTTTCCGCCACCGCCTTGTCGGCCAAGCCGACGATGGTGAAGGACGGCTGTTCCGCCGACAGCTGCTGGACCTCGACGTCCACCCGCCGGGCGTCGACGCCTTCGAACGCGACCGTGACAACACTGGCGTGCATCCGTTATCTCCCGCTATCCGGGAAAGAACGAAACACGAACTCACAACTCTTGCAAGAGCGACGTTATCCGGCGCGCTTGGCCTTGATGGCGTCCCACATCAGGGCGGCGGCGTTGACGCCCGTGAAGTTCAGCAGTTGCTGGGCGCCGGTGGGGGAGGTGACGTTGATCTCGGTCAGGTAGTCGCCGATCACATCGATGCCGACGAAGATCAGGCCGCGTTCCTTGAGGGTAGGGCCAATGGCCTTGCAGATTTCAAGATCGCGCGGCGTCAGCGCGACCGGCTGGGCCGTGCCGCCGACGCGCAGATTCGAGCGGACCTGATCCTTGGCCGGGACGCGATTGATGGCGCCGACCGGCTCGCCGTCGATCAGGATGATGCGCTTGTCGCCCTTCGAGACCGCCGGGATGAATTTCTGGATGACCAGCGGATCGCGGCTGCCGACGGCGTGGATCTCGATCAGGGCTTCGAGGTTGGGGTCGCCCGCCTTCAGCTTGACCACGCCCGACCCGGCCGCGCCGTGCAGGGGCTTCAGCACCACGTCGCCGTGGCGCTGGTGGAAATCGACCAGCGCGACCGGATCGGAGCTGATCAGGGTCGGCGGGGTCAGGCCGGGGAAACGGGTGACCAGCAGCTTCTCTGGGGCCGAACGGACCTCGGCCGGGTCGTTCACCACCAGCGTCTTCGGATGCACCGTCTCCAGCAGATAGGTGGCGGTGACATAGGCCATGTCGAAGGGCGGGTCCTGACGCATCAGGATGACATCGACATCCTTCGACAGATCCAGCTTCACCTCGTCGCCGAAGGTCACATGGTCGCCGACGACCTGTTTCAGGGTCACCGGGCGGGCGCGGCAGTAGAGGATGCCGTCCTCGAGCGCGAGGGTGCGGAAGTCATAGACCCAGATCGGATAGCCCCGGTTCTGGGCCTCCATCGCCTGCAGCCAGGTGGTGTCGGACTCGATATTGACCCCTTCGATGGGGTCCATCTGGATCGCGACCTTCAGCATGGGCTGTCCTCTCGGTTTGGGCAGCTTGGCTAATGGGCGCCGGAGGGGCCGGGCGCAACCCTTTGAGGGCGGAGCGGGGGGGTGATTGGTGGTTGGTGATTGGTGATGGGCGGCTGAACCACCGGCTCCAGGCGCTCCCCGGGCGGGAGAGGCATCCAGTCACCAATCACCAACCACCAATCACTTTCCACCACAGCTCCCACCCGTCCGAACACCGTCAGTTCAGCTGCAGCCGGACGCGATCCACGGAGAGGCGGCGGTGGACCTCGGCGGTGTCGTCGAGCGAGCGGGCGCGGGAAAGGGCTTCGAGGGCGCCGGCCAGCGCGCCCTGCTTCTCGCGGGCCGCGGCGACGTCGAGCCAGGGACGGTGATCCTCGGGATCGAGCAGGGCGCGGCGGACGGCGGAGCGTTCGGCGCTCTCGTAGTCCTGGGCCTTGATGGCGCGGATGAAGAGCAGGTTCTGGAGCCGGATCAGGGCCTGACGGTCGCTGACCGGCGCCATCAGCACATCAAGGCGGTCGGCGACGTGGGGCGTCAGACCGGCCCGCAGGGCGCGTCGGGTCAGTTCGGACGGCATGACCAGACGCCCCTGGCTGAACGGGTCCAGCGCCACCGGGCCTTCCGAGGTCTCGACCCGCAGCAGGAAGTGGCCGGGGAAGTCCACGCCCTGGGCCTTCACCCCCGTCCGGCGGGCGGCGTCGATGTAGAAGACGGCCAGCGCCGCCGACAGGCCGCGCCGGCGTTCGGCCACGTCGATGATGTCCGTATTGCCGACATGATCGAAATGGATCAGGTCGCCATTCAGCCGCAGGTCGCCGGCCATGGTCTCGGCCAGGGCGTCGTCGGGGCTTTCGCCGGTCATGCGCTCGGTCAGGCGGTCGGCGGCGGCGGCGGCGAGCAGACGGACGGGCTCGGGATCGCGGAAGGGATAGTCGTGGATGGCGCAGGCGATCGCCGCCTCCAGCAGGGGGAAGGCGTCATCGTCGGCCTGCCCGGCCTCGATCAAACAGGTTTCCGCCTCGTCGCGCGTCACGACCGCCCCCGGTTCACAGCGGGACGATGGCGCGGAAGGCGGCGGGGAGCCAGCGCCACAATATCGATTTGCAACAGATGTCCGGCCAAGCTGGGTCTTTGGCGCAACACTGACTGGCCGGCCGCGAGCAGCCGTTCATACTGGTCAGAACGAAGGGCGGTGAGGGCCTGTTCCATCGTGGCGCGGCGCTTCACCTCGACCACGGCGAGGGTGCGGCCGCGGCGGGCGAGGATGTCGATCTCGCCCGCGCGGGTCTTCAGGCGGAAGCCGAGGATCTGGTAGCCCTTGAGCATCAGCAGGGCGGCGGCCAGCCATTCGGAGCGGTGGCCGGTCCTGTGGGCCAGCTTGCCGAGGCTGACGCGCCAGCCGCGCGACGGCGCCTTCACGACCTTCGGCGCCTTGAGGCGATCCGAGGGCCGGTTCGGGCTCACCGGCCCTGTAACTCCAGCGCCCGCTTGTAGAGCGGCTTGCGGGGCAGGTTCAGCGCCTTCGACACTTCGGCGGCGGCCTCGCCGGGCGGGAGCCGGGTCATAGCTTCCTTCAGGGCGGCGTCGGCATCGGCCTCGGAGGCGACCTCGGCCTCGCCGGGACCGACGACGATGACGATCTCGCCCTTGGGCGACTGGCAGCGGGGGTCGACGGCCAGTTCAGGCAGCGGGCCGCGCACGCACTCTTCGTAGAGCTTGGTCAGTTCGCGGGCGACGGCGGCGGGGCGGGGGCCGAGTACGGCGGCCATGTCGGCCAGGCTGTCGGCGAGGCGCGGGCCGCTTTCGAAGAAGACCAGTGTCTGGCGGGCGGTGCGCAGGTCTTCCAGCGCGGTGCGACGGGCGCCCGACTTGGGCGGCAGGAAGCCGGCGAAGGTGACGCGGTCGGCGGGCAGGCCGGCGATGCACAGGGCGGCCAGCAGGCTGGAGGCGCCGGGAATGGGGTGGACCGGCAGGCCTTCGGCGAGGACGGCGCGGGCGACGACGAAGCCGGGGTCCGAGATCATCGGCGTGCCTGCGTCGGAGACCAGGGCGACCACGGCGCCGTCACGCAGGCACTCGAGGGCCAGTTCGGCGGCGCGTTCGGACGCGTGGTCGTCGCAGCGCTCCAGCTTGGCCTTCAGCCCATAGGCCGACAGCAGCTTGGCGGTGACGCGGGTGTCCTCGGCCAGCACCAGATCGGCGGCGGCCAGCACGTCGAGCGCGCGCAGGGTCATGTCGCGCAGGTTCCCGATCGGCGTCGCCACCAGATAGAGGCCGGGCGCGACGGTGCGCGCGGGCGGGGCGGTCGGCGGGAAGACGGACGGATCAGACATCGGCGGGACCGTGGCCGATCAGGGAGCCGGGCTCAAGGCCGGTCAAGTCCGACCATGCCCCAAGGAATGTACGATACCAGCCGGAGTCCATGCCCATAGGGCGGTGGTCGCCCTCGGGCAGGATCAGGCCCCAAGGATGCGACGGACCGAAGCCGTCGGCGCAAAAGACGATTTCGGTGTCCGTCGTGGGATCGTCGAAGACAAGCCAACCGGGGAACTGCTGGCTTGGAGCGCCATAGTCCCAGTCGAGTGTGACGCTGACGGGTTCGACAAGATGAGCCCGGATCGCGGTCGTCGCTTGAGGATGGGTCAGGTGCTGAAGTTCGGCCTCGATAATGGCCTTGAGGTGGGCGGGATCAGGCATCGGCGGGACCGTGCCTGACAGGCTTGGCCCTGTCAGGGGAAAAATGCCGAAACCCTGCCATGTCGAGACTCCCTGTCAGTGATGAGGGGAGTCTAGCGCGGGGGTGCGTCGAATTTGGTCGCAGGTCGTCTCACCTCTCCATCGCCCCTTCAAGGCGATGGGGAGGACAGATCGCGCAGCGATCAGGTGGGGGCGGCGCAGGTGGCGGGTGATCAGCCGCCGACACCGGTGTTCGAGGTTCCTCCTGCTTCGACGGAGCCGCCCTCTCCTGATCGTCGCTGGCGCGCCGATCTGTCCTCTCCATCCGCTTGAAGGGCGAATGGAGAGGTGAGGCGCCGCCGCTTTGCGCGAGAAGACAGGCTCCGGCGCCACGGTTTGGCAGGGTTGGAAGGTATCGGGAGTGTCAGGTCAGCAGGGCCTTCAGCACCGCGTCCAGCAGGGGGCGGCCGGTGGCGGTGGCGGCGATGCGGTCGTCGGAGCGCAGGAGGAAGCCGTCGGCGAGGAGGTCGGCGAGGCGGCCCTGATCCGGGAAGAGGTCCAGTGCGGCGAGGTCGGTGAGCGAGACGCCCTCGACGGTGCGAAGACCCAGCAGCAGGCGTTCCTCGGCGGCTTCGAACGGGGACTGGGCGTCGCGCTCGGTCCAGGGGGCGCCGGAGGCGACGCCGGTGGTGTAGTCGGCGATGCCGCGGTGGGCGACGGTTGCGGTGCGGACGCCGTCCAGCGTCAGGCGGCCGTGGGCGCCGGGGCCGACGCCGAGATAGTCGCCTCCGCGCCAGACATGCAGGTTGTGGCTGGAACGGGCGGCCTCGCCCCGGGCGTGGTTGGAGACCTCGTAGGCGTCGAAGCAGGCGGTCTCCAGAACGGTCTGGGTGGTCTCATACAGTTCGGCGGCGAGGTCCTCGTCGGGCGGGATCAGGGTTCCGCGGGCGAAGGCGCGGCCGAAGGCGGTCGTGGGCTCGATGGTCAGCTGGTAGGGCGAGACGTGTTCGAAGCCGAGGTCCAGCGCCTCGGACAGTTCAGCGCGCCAGTCGGCGACGGTCTGGCCGGGGCGGGCGTAGATCAGGTCGATGGACAGGCGGGGAAAGGCACGGGCGGCGACGGCCACGGCGCGGCGGGCCTCGTCGGCGGAGTGGTTGCGGCCCAGCGCCCTGAGCGAGGCGTCGTCCAGCGCCTGCACGCCCATGGACAGTCGATTGATCCCGGCTTCGGCCAGGGCCGCGAACCGGTCGGCCTCGGCGTCCGTGGGGTTGGCCTCCAGCGTGATCTCGATGGGGCCGCGCGGGCTGTAGAGAGTGCGGGCGCGGTCGATGATCCGGGCGACGGCGGCGGGGTCCATCAGCGAGGGGGTGCCGCCGCCGAAGAAGATGGAGGCCAGACGGCGCGGGCCGGTCAGGGCCGCCTGCGCCTCCAGATCGGCCAGGATGGCTTCGACGAGTTGGTGTTGCTCATCCGTGCGGCCCCGATCGCGCACGACGTTGAAGTCGCAGTAGGGGCAGATCCGGGCGCAGTAGGGCCAGTGGACGTAGAGGGCGACGTCTGTGCCGGGGGAGGGGGGCATTGAAGGGGTTAGGCTCTAGGGGACAGGTGTCAGGTGGGCTCGTTTATGAGTTTCTCTAGCGCGTCCGCTTTCCCGGCGCGCCCTGGAACCTGATCCCCAGAGCCTCGAACCTTACATCAACGCCGCCCGCAGCTTCTCGAACGCGCGGGCGCGGTGGCTGAGGGCGTCCTTCACGGCGGGGTCGAGCTCGCCGAAGGTCTGCGTCTGGCCCTCGGGGATGAAGATGGGGTCGTAGCCGAAGCCGCGGTCGCCGCGCGGGGGGAAGGCGAGCAGGCCGTGGACCTGACCCTCGACCACCACGGCGGGGCCGTTGGGCCAGGCGACGGCAAGCGCCGAGGTGAACCAGGCGCGTCGATCATCGGAGCCGATTTCCTCGAGCCGTTCTTCCACCTTGCGCATGGCGAAGGCGAAATCCTTGTCCGGTCCGGCCCAGCGGGCGGAGAAAATGCCCGGCGCGCCGTCCAGCGCAGCGACCGACAGACCCGAGTCGTCGGCCAGCGCCACCTCGCCCGACAGGTCCGCCGCATGGCGAGCCTTGAGCAGGGCGTTGCCGACGAAGGTCGTCTCGGTCTCGTCCGGTTCGGGGATGTTCAGGCTGCCGGCGGTGACCACCTCGTAATGTCCGCCCAGCAGAGCCCGGATCTCGGGCACCTTGCCCGGATTGTGGGTGGCCGCGACGATCCGCATCCCTTTGACAAGTTTCAGCATTTTGACCTCAAGCGACGCTGTAATGTTTCATTGCACAAGTTTAATATCGTTAAACGATATGTAACATGACTTACCCCGGTGCACGTCCTATCTATTATCTCAAGAACGGACGCCGCGACGTTCTCCGATCCAAGCCTAACCGGCAAGATCGATGCAGCGGAACAACGAACGAGGGGTGAAAACATCCCTCACTCAGGAACCACGGAGAACGACTATGAACACCATGAACGCTTCCTACTTCGTCGAAAAGATCGGCCACGGCGTGCTGAACACCTTCCTGCTGGCCGCCATGCCGACCGCCTTCATCGCGACCCTCGTCCAGTTCTTCTGACCCTTACGGTCACGGAGCTTTGACGATCCGCATGACAAACGCGATTAATAAGACCGCGCGTGGGTTCGCCGGACCCCGCGCGGCGATCGCGCCCCGACGTCCGGCCTGAGAGAACCCGGCGCCATGCGTGTCCCGACCCTTCCCAAGTTCGGGTTTCGCCTGCCCCGCCTGCTTCCCCGTCTGGCGCCCGGCCAGATGACACGACTGCTCGGCGCCGCCCTGTGGGCCGCCTTCTGGATCCTGGCCCTGACGACAGTGGCGGCGGTCCTGCTTTTCATTTTCGTGGCCTTCGTGCCGCTGGGGCCGATGGGCCTGACCGTGACCACCGGCGAAGGCGGAACGAATGTGCCGGTGCCGCGCGCCTATATCCTGTTCGCCGTCGGCGCCATCACCGCCTATCTGGGCGGCTTCACCCTGATCCTGCGCCACCTGCGGGTGATGATCCGCACCCTGCGCATGGGCGACCCCTTCCAGCCCGCCAACGTCAGCCGTCTGAAGCAGATCGGCGCGACGCTCGCCGTCGTCACGGGCGGGGCCTGGGTCGGGCAATATATGGTCTCGCGTCTGGTGCGCGGCGAGCTGGAGCCGCCGAGCATCTTCGACCTGATCACCCCCGCCTTCTCGATCCTCGTCGTCTTCGTGCTGGCGGAAGTGTTCCGCGAAGGCGCGCGTCTGCGACGCGAATCCGAGTTAACGATCTGATCCTGTTCAGCTAAGCAGTACCTCATGGCCATCCGCGTCCAGCTTGATCGCATCCTCGTCGAACGGCGCATGTCGTTGACGGAGCTCGCCGACCGCGTGGGCGTGACCCTGGCCAATCTGTCGATCCTGAAGACCGGCAAGGCGCGGGCCGTGCGGTTCAGCACCCTGGACGCCCTTTGCCGTGAACTGAACTGCCAGCCGGGCGACCTGCTGGTCTGGAGCCCCGGCCCGCAGGAGACGGCGCCGGACGAGGAGCTCGACGGGACCTCATGAGCCGCCGGGACGATCTCAGTCCCGATGACCGCCGCATCTGGGCCCGCGTCACGGGCTCGGTGAAGGAGAAGGTCGCGAAGAAGGCGTTCCGCGTCACGCCCGGCGCCGTGGAGGCGGACCCGCCCGCCGCGCCGCCGTCGAAGGCGGGATCGAAACCGCCGCCCAAATTCATCAGGCCGAAGCCCGCCACGGTTCCGGCCTTCGCCGATCCGGCCCCCGCGCCCTCGTCGCGCAGCCGGGGTGTGCCGGAGGAGCTGGAGCCGCGCCGCAAGCGCCGGCTGTCGCGCGAGCGCGATCCGATCGAGGCGAAGATCGACCTGCACGGCTATGGCCGCTTCCAGGCCCAGGACGCCCTGACCGCCTTCCTGATGGGGGCGCAGGCGCGGGGTTATCGTTCGGTGCTGGTGGTGACCGGGCAGGGCCGTCGCGGCGGCACGGGCATTATCCGCGCCTCGGTGCACGAGTGGCTGGCCGCGCCGGGGCTGAGGACGGTGGTGTCCGGCTTCGCTCCGGCCGCGCGGCACCACGGCGGCGATGGCGCGCTGTATGTCACTATTCGCCGGAGCTGAGGCTCAAGAGTGAGCCATAGGCGGCGGGCAGGGGCGCCCGGAAAGTGATTAGTGGTTAGTGATTAGTGGTTCGATGCGTCTCCGGTGGGAGGTCGCATTGGAGCCGCCTGTTCAGCCGCCACCCACTAATCACTAACCACTAATCACTGGCTGGGCTCCGTCAGCCGGAGCCCTACCCCGGACCCAGCCTTACGCCAGAACCAGCCCGGCCTCTTCCGCCAGCGTCTTCAGCGACACCGAGGGCCGCGGGCCCCAGTGGGCGATGACTTCGGAGGCGGCGAGGGAGCCGAGCTTGCCGGCGTCTTCCAGCGACAGGCCGCGGGCGAGGCCGAGCAGCAGGCCGGCGGCGTACTGGTCGCCGGCGCCGGTGGTGTCGATGACCTTGTCGACGGGGAAGGCGGCGACGGCGACGCGCTGGTCGCCAGAGATCACCACGGAGCCCTCGGCGCCGCGCGTGACGGCGGCCACGTCAACCATTGAGCTGAGCTGTGCGGCGGCGGCGTCGAAGTCCTCGGTCTCGAACAGGGCGGCGAGCTCGGCCTCGTTGGCCAGGACGATGTCGGCGGAGGCCGCGATGAACTCCAGAAGTTCGGCGCGCCAGCGGTGGACGACGAAGCTGTCCGACAGGGTGATGGCGACCTTGCGACCGGCGGCGTGGGCGGCGGCGGCGGCGGCCTCGAAGGCGGCGCGGGCCGGGGCCGGATCGAACAGATAGCCTTCCAGATAGACGATGGCCGAGGCGCCGATCAGGTCGGCGTCGACGTCGGCGACGGTCAGCTGGTTGGCGGCCCCCAGGAAGGTGCACATGGTGCGCTGGCCGTCCGGGGTGACGTTGATCATGCAGACGCCGGTGGCGTGGCCGGTCGCGGCGCCGTCCTTGAGCACAGGAGTGTCGAAGTGGACGCCGACGGCGCGGATGTCGTGGGTGAAAACGCCGCCCAGCTGGTCGTCGGCCACCTTGCCGATATAGGCCGCGCGGCCGCCGAAGGAGCCGACGCCCGCCACGGTGTTGCCCGCCGAGCCGCCCGACGCCTCGACGCCGGCCTGCATGGCGGCATAGAGGGCGGCGCTCTGGTCGGCGTCGACCAGTTGCATCGAGCCGGCGGTCAGGCCTTGCGCGTCCAGGAAGGCGGGCTCGCAGGGGGCCAGCACGTCGACGATGGCGTTGCCGACGGCGATGACGTCGTAGAGGGGGGCGTTCTGGGTCATGGGCGCGCCATAGCGGGCGCGGCGAGGTTTGACCAGATGACGCAGGCGCCGGGCGGGGCTAGGAACA
Source organism: Brevundimonas sp. (assembly GCA_031119155.1). Classification (GTDB taxonomy): domain Bacteria; phylum Pseudomonadota; class Alphaproteobacteria; order Caulobacterales; family Caulobacteraceae; genus Brevundimonas. The sequence goes on along the minus strand of JAVHYH010000006.1, from coordinate 6,122 downwards.
TCGTCATGACCCGTATCGCTGTCCTGACCCCCGACCCCTCGGACGCCTCCTACGCCGGCCAATGGCCGGGGGTGCTGGAGCGGTTGTCGAAGGCGCTGGCGACGGCGGAGGTCACGGTCGAGCCGACGCCGTGGACGGACCATATCGAGGACGCCTCGGGCTTGGTGGACTATCCGCTGGTCCTGCCGCTGATCGTCTGGGGCTATCACCGCGATCATCAACGGTGGATTCAGGCCTGCCGGACATGGGAGGCGGCGGGGGTGCGGATGCGCAATCCGGCGTCGGTGATCGGCTGGAATTCGGACAAGAGTTATCTGGGTCGGCTGGCCGACAAGGGGGTGGCGGTTCCGGACACGATCTGGGTCGAGGGCGTGACCCAGGCCGATGTGGGCGCCGCTTTCGACCGGTTCGAAACCGATGTGGTGGTGGTCAAGCCGCGCGTCTCGGGCGGGGCCTGGAAGACGCTGCGGCTGGCGCGGGGCGAGACGATGCAGGGCGCGCCGGAAGGACCGGCGATGATCCAGCCCTATCTGCCGTCCATCGAGACGGAAGGAGAGACCAGCCTGCTGTTCTTCGGCGGCAGGCTGAGCCACGTCGTGAACAAGCGGCCGGTCAGCGGCGAGTTCCGCATCCAGGTTCAGTTCGGCGGCCAGTATGTCGCCCTGCCGGAACCGCCGGAGGGGGCGCTCAAGCTGGCCGAGGCGACGCTGGCGGCGATCGGGGAAGAGTTGCTCTACGCCCGGATCGACATGGCGACCGCGCCGGACGGGGGCTGGCGGCTGATGGAGGCCGAGCTGATCGAGCCGGACTTCTATCTGGGGTCGGCGCCGGACGGCGGGCGGAAATTCGCCGAGGCCGTCCGGGCCGTGCTGGACGCCTGATCAGGCGCTGCGGGCGAAGGCCTCGATCCGCGCCTCGGCCTGACGGATCGGGACCGGGCGGCGGGCGCCCTCGCTGACCTGGAAGCGTCCGACCAGATCGGCCAGGGTTCCGGCCTCGCGGTTGAGGTTCAGGCTGGCGGCGGTCGATTCCTCGACCATGGCGGCGTTCTGCTGGGTCACCTGATCCATGTCATTCACCGCTGTGTTGACCTGGGCGAGGCCGGAGGCCTGTTCCTGGGTCGAGGCGCGGATCTCGCCCATCAGGTCGGTGATCTCGCCGATGCGGCTGACGATGCCGGTCAGGGCCTCGCCCGACTGGCGCACCAGAACCACCCCGTCCTTCACCTGCGCGCCGGAGGCCGAGATCAGGGTCTTGATCTCCTTGGCCGAGTCCGCCGAGCGCTGGGCCAGCGCCCGGACTTCCGAGGCCACCACGGCGAAGCCGCGACCGGCCTCGCCGGCGCGGGCCGCCTCGACGCCGGCGTTCAGGGCCAGAAGGTTGGTCTGGAAGGCGATCTCGTCGATGACGCCGATGATCTGGCCGATCTGGTCGGAGGAGCGTTCGATCTCGCCCATGGCGGTGACGGCGCGCTGGACGACCTCGCCGCCGGACTGGGCCTGCGTCCGGGCCTGACCGACGACGGTGTCGGCGGACAGGGCGTTTTCGGCGGTGCGTTTCACCGTGGCGGTGATCTGGTCGAGGGCGGCGGCGGTTTCCTCGAGGCTGGCGGCCTGACGCTCGGTCCGACGCGACAGCTCGGTGGCGGCGCTGCTGATCTCGCCGGCGCCGGACTGCATGGTCCCGGCGTTGGCGCGAATGACGCCCATGGCTTCATCGACGGCGGCCATCGCGCTGTTGAAATTGTCGCGCAGCGGGCCGTAGCGGCCGGGGAAGTCGCTGGTGATCCGGCAGGACAGATCGCCCGCGGCCATGGCGGCGAGACCGCGACCGGTGTCCTCGACCACGCGGGTCTGGATGTCGGCCTCCCGACGATCCGCCTCGGCGCGGCGTTCGCGTTCCACCTCGGCGGCGGTCACGTCGGTGGCGAACTTGACCACCTTGTAGGGCTTGCCCGTCGCGTCGAGGATCGGGTTGTACGATGCCTCGATCACCGCCCGCGCGCCGCCCTTGCCGTAGCGGGTGAATTTGTCGGCGATGAACTCCCCGGCGTTCAGGCGGTGCCAGAAGGCCTTGTACTCGGGGCTCGCGGCTTCGGCCGGGTCCATGAACAGGCTGTGGTGGCGACCCCGGATCTCGTCCAGCTCATAGCCGACGACGGCCAGGAAGTTGGCGTTGGCGGTGCGCACCGTGCCGTCGAGCTCGAACTCGATGACGGCCTGCGAACGGTGAACGGCGGCCAGCATCGCGCGCAGCTCGGCGAGCTCGCCCGCCGTGTCGGCCGGGCGCCCGCGAAGAAAGGTCTTCATGGCGTGTCTCGATTGAAGGGGAAGGGAACGCGAACTGGCCCCAAGCTTGACCGTTAATGGTTTACGGCGGGCGCCTGTTTGCTTAGCGCCCTATGTTTTATGGCGAAACAGTCGTTTTTCCCCCAACAAGCGCATCCGGTAACGCCGGAATCCGGAACCGTGATACGCGCCCGGCCTTCCTTGCATACTGCTACGTTTCTCGCCCCCCGGAGCGCCGTGCCCACCTCCCGATATTCCCTGCAATTGAAAGTTGTTAACAGCGTCTCGCAGGCCGCGAGGCGGTGGCAACAGCGCTCGGCCGAGGCCTATCGCGGCGCCGGCCATGCGGGGGCGCCGATGAGCCTGCTCTATGTGCTGGCCGACGCCCGGCGCGGCCTGACCCACTCCGAGATCGCCGAACGGATGAAGATCACCGGCGCCAGCGTGACCCGGCTGGTGGACTGGCTGGAGGACGCCGGTCTGGTCAGTCGTCGACGGCTGATCGGGGACGGCCGGTCGCGGCTGGTGGTGATGCAGGAGAAGGGGGCGACGGCGCTGGCCGCCTTCGACGCCCTGGCGGCGGCGATGCGCAACCGGGTGTTCGACGGGGTGCCGGACGCCGAACTGGCCACCGCCCTGAAGGTGCTCGACACCCTCGCCAGCCGCCTGATGACCGATCCGGGTCTGCGCGAGGCGGAAGAGGCGGCGTCGGAGGCGGCGACCGAAGCCTGACCGACTTCAGGCCGCCTCGCCCAGCGCCATCAGGCCGGCGCGGGACGGGCAGAGGTCGTTGATCACGCAGGCGGTGCATTGGGGCCGACGCGCCGTGCAGGTGTAGCGCCCGTGCAGGATCAGCCAGTGGTGGGCCTTGGGCAGCCACTCCTCCGGCACGATGCGATGGAGCTGGGCCTCGACCTTGTCGGGCGTTCCGGCATTGGCCAGCCCCAGCCGGTGCGAGACGCGGAAGACGTGGGTGTCCACCGCGATGGCCGGCTCGACCCCCATCTCATTCAGCACCACGCTGGCGGTCTTGCGGCCGACGCCGGGCAGGGCCTGCAGGTCGTCGCGGTTCAGCGGCACCTCGCCGTTGTGCTTCTCCAGCACGATGCGGCTGAGGGCGATGACGTTCTTCGCCTTCCCCCGGTAGAGGCCGATCGAGGAGATGTAGGGGATCAGCCCCTCCTCGCCCAGCGCCAGCATCTTCTCCGGCGTGTCGGCGACCTTGAACAGTTTGTCGGTCGCCTTGTTGACCCCGACGTCGGTGGCCTGGGCCGACAGGGCGACGGCGACCACGAAGGTGAAGGGGTTGGAGTAATTCAGCTCGGTCTTCGGGTCCGGCATGAAGGTCGACAGCCGCTCGAAGATGGTCTCGACCCGATCCTCGTCCGGCGGCCAGCGCAGCACCGGGATCGCCGCGCCGGTCATGACGGCGGGGCGTTTGGGAGCAGGCTTCTTCGGACGTCTGGGCGCGGGCGGCTTCATGCGTCCTCGTCTTCTGATCGGGGGGCGGGCGCAGGTCCGGGATCAAGGCCCAGCGCCGACATCGCTTCCCGCGCCGCGCGCTCGCCCTCCATCCAGGCGCCGTGGGTGGTGCCGTAGAAGGCCTCGGCCGTGGCTTCTCCGGCCAGGAAGATGCGGTTCTCGATGGGCGTCTTGAGGATCTTGCGATCGCCCGCGTGGCCCGGCATGGCGTGGGAATAGGCGCCGTGGGACCACGGGTCGGCGCCCCACATCGTCGCTGTGATCGGCGCCAGCCGTCTGCGCATGTCCGAGCCCAGCAGGTGGACCAGTTCGTCCACGGCGAAGGCGAAGAAGCCCGCCTGCCCCTCGGCCTCCAGCCCGCGCGCCAGATCGCCGCCGTAGTAGCCCTCGATCATCGACCGGCCGAAGGGGCGCAGGTGATAGCCGCCGGTGTCGCTGGTGTCGGTGCGGCCCCAGAGCTGGCTGTTCTCCGGGAAGTCCCGGGCGCCGGTGACCGTCATATGCATCTTGGACGCCAGCCCCAGCGGCACATAGTTGGCGGCCTCGACGAGGGCGGGCAGGGGCGGGTCGAACTTCAGCGTCTCGCGCGCGATCAGGTCGGTCGGGACGGTCACGATGACGGCGCGGGCCTCGATGACGCCCCGGTCGGTGGTCAGCTTCAGAACGGGGCCTGAGCGGTCGATCCTGCGGACCGGGCAGTCGGTGATGACGGGGACGGGGCGGCCCAGCGTTTCGATCAGCCGGCCGTACCCCTCGCGCACCCGATAGTTCACGCCGGTGTCGCGGTAGGCGTCGTAGTCGAGGATGGAGACCTCGGCGAAGCGGGCGCCGTTCAGGGCGCCGGAGATGGCGTCGATGCGCCCGTTCCAGCGGTTGCCGGGCTCCAGCAGGGTGGAGGCGGGGGCTTCATGCCCACGGGCGGCGGCCTCGGCGATGCGTTCGTCGAAGGCGTCATAGGCCGCGCGGAAGTCGGCGATCTCCGCATCCGTGGTTTCGTGGTTGAAGGCCTGGCTCTGCCAGGGCGGCGGGGTGCGGTCGATGGTCAGGCCCGCGGGCTCGACCATGGGAACCAGAGGGTTCTCGTCCGCCGAGTGCAGCCAGCCGCAGCCCATGTCGAGGCCCTCGCCCTCGAACCGCACGGTCCACGCCCGGCCGCCGACCCGGTCGCGCGCCTCCAGCACGGCGACGGTCAGGGGCTGGTTCGACAGGGCGCGCGCGGCGGCCAGACCGGCGGCGCCGGCGCCGATGATGGCCAGGTCAACGGAGGCGGGAAGGGTCACGGGATCCTCAGGCTTAACGGAGCGAAACATGACGTGTTGCGGCGCCGAAACAAGGGAGTTGATTTCTGGACAGAGTTGTCCATTTATGCCGCGACATTTTATCGCGCCTCCCCCAGCCCGAGTTCCGATATGGCCCTCAATCCCGCCGTCAAGAAACGCCTTCCCCTCGTCGTCGCCGGCATCGTCGGCCTCGGCCTCATCGTCGGCGGTGTGGTCTGGTGGCAGGGCAAGCAGCGATGGGAAGCCACCGACAACGCCTTCGTCCAGGCCGACACCACCTCGGTCAGCCCGCAGGTCGAGGGCTATGTGGTCGAGGTGCTGGTGGCCGATAACCAGCGGGTCGAGGCCGGGCAGGTGCTGATCCGTCTGGACGACGCCGATGCCAAGGTGAAGCTGGCGCAGGCCGAGGCCAATCTGGCGGCGCTGCAGGCCGGGGTCGCCAATGTCGACGCCCGCGCCGAGCAGGAGCAGGCGATGATCGCCAGCCGCGCCGCCTCGGTGACGCAGGCGCAGGCGCAGGCCGAGCTGGCCCGCCAGCAGGTCGATCGCTACGGCCAGCTGGCCGAGAAGGGCTGGGTCTCGCAGCAGCGGATCGAGACCGAACAGGCCAGCGCCCGCACGGCGCAGGCGTCCGTCGCCGAAGCCCAGGCCGCGCTGGTCGCCGAACAGCGCGCCGCGGGCGTACTGGGCTCGACGCGCCAGCAGTCGGTCGCCTCGGTCGATCAGGCACGCGCCCTCGTTGATCAGGCCCGGATCGCGCTGGAGCGCACCGTCATCCGCGCGCCCGTCGCCGGCGTGATCGGCGCGCGCGGCGTGCGGGTGGGCCAGTATGTCCGTCCGGGCGGCGCCATCCTGTCGATCGTGCCGCTGGGCGACACCTATGTGGTCGCCAACTTCAAGGAGACCCAGCTGGACCGGCTGCGTCTGGGCCAGACGGTTGAGATCAAGGCTGACGCCTTCAAGGGCGAGCCGCTGGTCGGCCACATCGACAGCTTCGCCCCCGCCACGGGGTCCGAGTTCGCCCTGATCCCGGTCGAGAACGCCACCGGCAACTTCACCAAGATCACCCAGC
>JAVHYH010000183.1 GCA_031119155.1 Brevundimonas sp. | reverse complement strand
GCCTTGTGGTTCCGGATCGCGCCCGAGCACAGCTCATAGCCGTTGCAGACGATGTCGTACTGATAGGCGCGGATGGTCAGCGGGTCCTGGGTCTCCAGGGCCTCCAGACCGCCCTGCGGCATCGAGAACGGGTTGTGCGAGAAGTCGACCTTCTTCTCTTCTTCCGACCATTCGAACATCGGGAAGTCGACGATCCAGCAGAATTTGAACTGGTTCTCGTCGATCAGCTTCAGTTCCGTGCCGACGCGGGTGCGGGCCAGTCCGGCGAATTTCGCGAACACCGACGGCAGGCCGGCGGCGAAGAAGGCGGCGTCGCCCTTGCCCAGGCCCAGCGACGTCATCAGCGCGTCGGTCGGCTCGGCGCCGAGGTTCTTGGCGATCGGGCCGCCCCAGGCGTTCTGGTCATCCGACCAGAAGATGTAGCCGAGGCCCGGCTGGCCCTCGCCCTGCGCCCAGGAGTTCATGCGGTCGCAGAAGGCGCGCGAGCCGCCGGTCGGGGCCGGGATGGCCCAGACGGCGTTCTTCTCGTCGGCGCCGAGGATCTTGTTGAACAGGCCGAAGCCGCCGTCGCGGAAATGCTCCGAGACGTCCTGCATCTTGATCGGGTTGCGGGTGTCCGGCTTGTCGCTGCCGTACCAGGCCATCGACTGGGCGTAGGTCAGGCGCTCGAAGCCGCCGTGCTCGAAGGTCTCGCCGAAGTCGTTGGTGAAGACGTGCTTGCCCGAGATCGGGGACACCGGCTTGCCCTCGGCGAACTCCTCGAACACGCCGTGCATGACGGGTTCGATGGCGGCGAAGACGTCTTCCTGGGTGACGAAGCTCATCTCGACGTCGAGCTGGTAGAATTCCAGCGACCGGTCGGCGCGGAGGTCCTCATCGCGGAAGCAGGGCGCGATCTGGAAGTAGCGGTCAAAGCCCGAGACCATCAGCAGCTGCTTGAACTGCTGCGGGGCCTGCGGGAGGGCGTAGAACTTGCCGGGGTGCAGACGCGACGGGACGAGGAAGTCGCGGGCGCCTTCCGGCGACGAGGCGGTCAGGATCGGGGTCTGGTACTCGAGGAAGCCCTGACCGACCATGCGCTGACGGATCGAGGAGATCACCTTCGAGCGCAGGACGATGTTGCGGTGCAGACGCTCGCGACGCAGGTCGAGGAAGCGGTTCTGCAGGCGGATTTCTTCCGGGTACTCCTGATCGCCGAAGACCGGCATCGGCAGTTCGGCGGCTTCCGATAGAACCTCGACGCCCTGCACGCGGACCTCGATCTCGCCGGTCGGCAGGTTGGCGTTCACGACCGAGGCGTCGCGGGCGATGACTTCGCCGTCCACGCGGATCACGCTTTCGGCGCGCAGACGGTCGACCAGATCGAAGCCCGGCGTCTCGGGGTGCAGGACCAGCTGGGTCAGGCCGTAGTGGTCGCGCAGGTCGATGAACAGCAGGCCGCCGTGGTCGCGCTTGCGGTGCACCCAGCCCGACAGGCGGACATTGGCGCCGGCGTCGGTCGAACGGAGGGCGCCGCAGGTGTGGGAGCGATAGGCGTGCATGGTCGGTTCGTTCTGGATTCGGGCCCGCGAGGGGCGGAATTCGGGAGGGCGGAAAGGCGCATTATCGCCCCCGAAAGTCAAGGTGAGGCGCGGTTTCAGAGCATCGCTGACCCTGTCATTCGAAAAATCGTCAAACCCTGCCATCCCGACACTCCCGACACATCCGGCTGGACCGTTTGAGACAGTATGGCAGGCCGATGCGTCAGGATTGGTCGTATGCCCCCGCCTGCTAGCGTCATCCCGGACAAGCGGTCGCGCAGCGAGCGCGCGATCCGGGACCCAGCGGCGCCGCGACGGCGGCGAAAAACCGGTGATGGCTCTTGTAGTCAGGGCCGCAGCTGTTGCGCTCCCGACAGCTTCGCGCTCACGCGCGCCGCTGGGTCCCGGGGTTCGCTTCGCGCCCCCGGGATGACGATAGCGTTGAGGGGACTTTGCCGCCTCGCGCCCCTGAAAGTAGGGAAGACAGGCCCGAACGACACGATTTGGCAGGGTTGGAAGGTGTCGGGAGCGTCGCCCTGCCCTAGTGCGCCGCCGTGTAGCCGTGGGCCGCGAGGAAGGCGTTGAGCTTCGCGTCGCCGTCGCGGTCGGCGACCGGGTCGATGTCGAAATCGCTTTCCTGATTGGCCAGGTTGCGGGTCAGCAGGTGGCCGAGGCCGGGATAGAGGTGCAGGTCGCAGACCCCGCCGGCGGCCTTGAGCGCGTCGCAGAAGGCGCGAGCGCCGACGGTGCGGGTCAGGGTGTCTTCCTCGCCCTGGACGATGGCGGTCGGCGGGCCGCCGCGGTCGGCCAGAGAGAGCGGCGAGATCGGCGCAGGGTCGGCGCCGCCCAGCAGACGCCGCACCCAGCCGTCATTGGCCAGATCGACCGCCGGGGACCACAGCAGCATCAGGTCCGGCCCCTTCGCTCCGTCCGGACAGGCGCCCAGACCGGCGGCGGCCACCAGATGACCGCCCGCGCTGACGCCGTAGCCGGCCACCCGTTCGGGATCGACGCCCAGACGCCCGGCGTTCTCACGCACCCAGGCGAAGGCGGCGCAGGCGTCCGACAGAGCGTCGGCGGGCGTCACCCCGTCGCCGGACAGGCGATACTGGATGGGAATGGCGCGCAGCCCCTGCCCCGTCAGGATGCGCGCGGCGCCGTAGGTCCATTCCGGCTGGCCGGCCACCCAGCCGCCGCCGTGGAAGATCAGCGCCGCCGCGCGCGGCGCATCGGACGGCGCCGCCGGGAAGACGTGGGCGGCCAGCGCCCGGTCGCCGACCGTCCGGTAGGTTTCGACCGACACCTCCTGCGCCGTCGCCGTTCCGGCCATTGCGGCGGCCATCACCACGCCCGCAATCCACGCCCGCATCCCATCCTCCTGTCAGAGCCCCGAGGAGAGACTGACCCCGGTTTCATCCCCGGACGACTTACAAATGAGTCATGGCTGTCCACAGGCGCAGCCGTACGCGGTTAACGCCCGCCCGGAAGCGTCTGATATAAAACGGGCATGACGGCTGTCCCGCCTTCCTCGAACCAGATGCGCCTCCCCCTCCAGAGCGACCAGCCGGAGGGGCCGTTCGTCGTGTCCGACTGCAACCGGGCGGCGGTCGAGGCGCTGGCGGACTGGCCCAATCTGATCGGCGGCGTGATGGCCATCTGCGGCCCGGCGGGCAGCGGCAAGAGCCGGCTGGGCCAGATGTGGGCCGAACGGGTCGGCGCCATCGCCATTCACGGCGGCGAGGCGGCGCTGATCGATCCGATGGAGATCGAGGGCCGGCCGGTGCTGCTGGACCGGGCGATGGACGCCGACGACGAGACCCTGTTTCACCTGATCAACCTGGCGCAGGCGCCCGGCGGCGCGATGCTGATGATCTCACGCCCCGCCCCTTCGGCCTGGGCGGTCGAACTGCCGGACCTGCGCTCGCGGCTGGATGCGGTCATCAGCGTGCCGGTCGAGGCGCCCGACGACGCGGTTCTGGCCGCCATGCTGGAAGCCCGCTTCGCCGAGCGTGGCATCCGCCCGGCCAAGGACGTCATCCCCTATCTGCTGCGCCGCATCGACCGCTCGGCGGCGGCGGCGGAAGCCGTGGCGGAGCGGCTGGACGCGCTGCACAGGCCGGTCACGCGGGCGCTGGCGCGGGAAGCGCTGGAGGGGGAGGACGAGAGCGGGCAGTTGTTTGAGTGAAGGCGGCGGTCGCGGGGTTCATTCGCCGCAGAAGTGGTCTTCCGGGATTTCGGCTAAGGGCGGAAAGCCGAACTGCGCCAGAACTCGAAGCCGTTTAACCTATCTCCTCCCCGTCGCGCAGCGATGGGGAGGGGGACCGCGAAGCGGTGGAGGGGTTCTTCACCCCAGGCGCCGCTCGGCGACAGTGCGGATCGACACCAGCACCCCGTCCAGATTTGTCCGCACCTCTTCGGCGGCGACCCTGAACACGGCCAGCCCCTGATTTTCCAGCCATACCGTTCTGCGGCGGTCATGATCGATGCGGTCGGGATGGGAATGGCTCTGGCCATCGACCTCAACCGCCAGCTTGGCTTCGGCGCAGTAGAGTCGAGCACATAGGGGCCGATGGGGTGCTGACGGCGGAATTTCAGACCGGCCAGAGCGCGACGACGCAGGCAGACCCACAGGCGGGCTTCCGGCGGCGTCAGGGCGCGACGCTGGACGCGCGCTCGCGAGACAGAACCTTCGGAACTCAGAGCCCCTCCACCGCTTCGCGGTCCCCCTCCCCATTGCTTCGCAACGGGGAGGAGACGTGAGCAGCCCGCGATCTTAACCCTGTCAGTCGCGTTCAGGCCGGGTTCATGGCGGGCGGCTCAACTTCATTCCCAGTCGGGTCCTCCGGCGCGGCCCTCCCCCCGGCCGTGTCGGACCAGAAGGAGACGCAAGATGAAGATGAACAAGCCCCTGATCGCCGGTCTGGCCGGTCTGATGGCGCTGTCGGCGCCGATGGCCGCCTCGGCCCAGTCGTGGCGCGGCGACCGTGATCGCGACGGGCGCTATGAGCGCTGGGAGCGTCGGGAAGACCGTCGCGACTACCGCGAGGATCGCCGGGACTATCGTCGCTGGGAGCGCGACCGTCGCGCCGATCAGCGGCGCTGGGAACGGGATCAACGCCGTGACTATCGCCGCTGGCAGCGCGGCTCGGTGGTGCCGCGGGAGTATCGCAGCCGCTGGTATGTGAATGACTATCGCCGCTACGGCTACGCCCCGCCCCCGCGCGGCTATGGCTACTACCGCACGGACACCGGCGATGTGGTCCTGGCGGCGATCGCCACCGGCGTGGTGCTGTCGCTGCTGAGCCGGTAAGGTTCAGGCCTGAAATGAAGAAGCCCGCCCGGGAAGACCTGGGCGGGCTTTTCATTGCGCCTCTGACTTTTAGTCAGAGCGCTTAAAGCCCCAGCTTCGCCTTCAGGATGTCATTCACCGCGGCCGGGTTGGCCTTGCCGCCGGTGGCCTTCATGACCTGGCCGACGAACCAGCCGATGGCTTGCGGCTTCTCGGCGACGGCGGCGGCCTTGTCGGGGTTGGCGGCGATGATCTCGTCGACGGCCTTCTCGATGGCGCCGGTGTCGGTGACCTGCTTCAGGCCGTGCTTCTCGACGACCTCGGCGGGCGAACCCTCGCCGTTCCAGACGTGGTCGAAGACTTCCTTGGCGATCTTGGACGAGATGACATTGGTCTCGATCAGCTCGACCAGCTGGTTGACGTGGGCGGCGGGCAGCGGGTTTTCGCTGAACTCCTTGCCGTCGGCGGTCAGGCGGGCCGACAGCTCGTTGGTCACCCAGTTGGACACCAGCTTGGCGTCACGGCCTTTCGCGGCGGCCTCGAAATAGTCGGCCTTGGCCTGATCCGAGATCAGGACCACGGCGTCGTATTGCGACAGGCCGTACTGGCTCATCAGACGGCGGCGCTTCTCGTCGGGCAGCTCCGGCAGGTTGGCCTTGATGTCGTCGATCCACGCCTGCTCGAGTTCGAGCGGCAGCAGGTCGGGGTCTGGGAAGTAGCGATAGTCCATCGCCTCTTCCTTGGAGCGCATCGAGCGGGTCTCGCCGGCGGTCGGATCGTAGAGACGGGTCTCCTGATCGATCTTGCCGCCGTCCTCGATGATCTCGATCTGGCGGCGCGCCTCATACTGGATCGCCTGGGAGATGAAGCGGAACGAGTTGACGTTCTTGATCTCGCAACGGGTGCCCAGGAAGCCGAAGTCGCCGGTTTCCTTGAACCTGTCGTAGTTGCCCGCGCGGCAGACCGAGACGTTCACGTCGGCGCGCAGATTGCCCTTCTCCATGTCCCCGTCGCAGGTGCCCAGGTACATCAGGATGGTGCGGATCTTCTTGACGTAGGCGACGGCCTCTTCCGGCGAGCGGATGTCCGGACGCGAGACGATCTCCATCAGGGCCGTGCCCGCGCGGTTCAGGTCGACGAAGGATTCGGTCGGCGACAGGTCGTGGATCAGCTTGCCCGCGTCCTGTTCCAGGTGCAGCCGCTCGATGCCGACGTTGAAGAAGCTGCCGTCCTCGGCCTCCACCTCGACCACGCCCTCGCCCACGATCGGGTGATACAGCTGGCTGATCTGATAGCCGGTCGGCAGGTCGGGATAGAAGTAGTTCTTGCGGTCGAACTGGCTTTTCAGATTGATCTGCGCCTTCAGGCCCAGACCCGATTTCACCGCCTGCTCGACGCAATGCTTGTTCAGGGTCGGCAGCATGCCCGGGAAGCCGGCGTCGACCAGCGACACCTGCTCGTTCGGACCCGCGCCGAAGCCCACGGC
>JAVHYH010000182.1 GCA_031119155.1 Brevundimonas sp. | reverse complement strand
TCGATCACCATTTCGGCGACGGCGACGTGGCGGGTGGCCGGCTCGTCGAAGGTCGAGGCGATGACCTCGCCCTTCACCGTGCGCTGCATGTCCGTCACTTCTTCCGGGCGTTCGTCGATCAGCAGGACGATCAGGAAGACTTCCGGGTGGTTGCGCTCGATCGACTTGGCGATGTTCTGCAGCATGACCGTCTTACCCACGCGCGGCGGGGCGACGATCAGGCAGCGCTGGCCCTTGCCGAGCGGGGCGACGATGTCGATGACCCGGCCCGAACGGTCCTTGAGGGTCGGGTCCTGGATTTCCATATGGATCCGCTCTTCGGGATAGAGCGGGGTCAGGTTGTCGAACAGGACCTTGGTCTTCACCATCTCGGGGTCTTCGAGATTGATGGTGTCGACCTTCAGCAGGGCGAAGTAGCGCTCGCCCTCGCGCGGGCCGCGGACGGCGCCGTGGATGGTGTCGCCCGAGCGCAGGCCGAAGCGGCGGATCTGCGACGGCGAAACATAGATATCGTCCGGACCCGGAAGGTAGTTGGCGTCCGGGCTGCGCAGGAAGCCGAAGCCGTCCGGCAGGATTTCCAGCACGCCGTCGGCGATGATCTCGACCTCTTCCTCGGCCAGGGCCTTGAGGATGGCGAACAGCAGGTCCTGCTTGCGCAGGTTCGAGGCGTTCTCGACCTCGAGGCCTTCGGCGAACGCGACCAGATCTTCCGGCGTCTTGGCGTTCAACTCGGCCAGGGTGATGCGGCCATTCGGGACGATGGGTTCGCCGTCCTCGTCCTCGTCGGCCTCCTGATCGACCATCGGCAGGTCGGACGCGGACACCTCATTGGAGGCGGCGTCTTCCAGGGTTTCGGTTTCGGGGGCGGTCGGATCGGTGTCGCGGACGTCGGTCATGGGTCTTCGTCTTCTTGGCGTGCAGGCCCGCACGCTCGCGGCGCGAGGTCGGGTCCGGCTGGCGATGTTGGCCTTGCGGCCGGCAGGAGATGCGATGGGTTTCCCGCTGGGTCGATCCGGCAGGCATCGCGAGGAGAGAGGGACCGTCCGGCAGAAGGCCAGGACCGGTTCGCGACCAGCGAAACCATGCTTCCGGGGGTCAGGTCAAGCATCTCCTCCCCGTCGCGGTTCGCGATGGGGAGGTGGCCCGGCGGCGATCCGCCGACGGGACGGAGGGGGCGGCACAGGCGATATCGTGTTGGCGGGCCACCTTCAGAAGTCTGAGCCGCCTCCTCCGTCACGCTTCGTATTCGAAGCGCGACACCTCCCCATTCGCAACGCGAACGGGGAGGACAGGGTCACCCCAGCGTCCACTCCGTCGTCACCGACAGCACCATGATGATCGCCAGCACGAAGGGGATCTCGTTGGTCATCCGCCAGAACTTGCCGGAGTATTTCGACGTCCCGGCGGCGATCTTCTTGCGCTGCCCGGCCAGGAAGCCGTGCCAGCCGGCCAGCAGGAAGACGCCGACCAGCTTGGTCACCATCCACGGCTCATGAGCGAAGCGCCAGTCCGCGCCTTCGCCGCTGCGCAGCCAGAACAGCCAGGCGCCGAAGATGAAGGCCAGGATCATGGCCGGGTTGATGATGATGCGCAGCAGGCGGGTCTGCCAGACGCGCAGCAGGCCCTGCATCTCGGACTTCAGCGGCTCGGCCTTGGCGTTCTGTTCGGCGTCATAGGCGAACAGGCGCGGTAGGAAGAGCATGCCCGCCATCCAGGCGATCACCGCCAGGATGTGCAGGCCCCGGACCACGTCATAGGTGTTCACGCCGCTCTCCGCTCGCAGGTGCGCGGGCAGGCCTTCCAGTCCGCGCGACAACCGGGACCGTGCGGGGCGACGCCGGTTCGCGCAAGCGCCCCGACCGCCGCTCCGGCCAGCTCCTCGATGAAGGCCGCCGTTACACCGACAGCGGGCACGCGCAGATAGGGCGAAACGCCCAAGCCGTGCGCCAGCTCGCCGTATTCGATGTCCAGCTCGACCAGGGTCTCGACGTGTTCGGAGACGAAGGCGATGGGGGCGACCACCGCCCCGACGCCGTCCTTCGCCGCCTGTTCGATGGCCTCGACCGTCGACGGCCCCAGCCATTTCATCGGCCCGACCCGGCTCTGGTAGCAGATCGTCCAGTCGGCCACCCCGGCGCGGGCGGCGATGGCGGCGCAGGTCCTTTCGACCTGTTCCTGATAGGGATCGCCCTTCTTCTCGACCAGCATCTCCGGGATGCCGTGGGCCGAGAACAGGACGCGGACCGGCTTGTCCCCGGCTTCCGCCAGCTTGCCCTTGATCAGTTCCGCCTGGGCCTCGATCCAGCCCGGCGCCTCGGCCCAGCAGCAGACGGTACGGCTGACGCCCGATCCCGCATAGACCTCATTCCAGCGCTTCAGCGAGCTCTCGCTCGTGGTGGTCGAGAACTGCGGATAGAGCGGCAGCAGCACGATCTCGTCCGGCCCGAACACGGCCACGTCCGCCGCCGTTTCCTCGGTCAGCGGATGCCAGTAGCGCATGGCGATGAAGGTCTTCACCTCATCCCCCGGCAGGCGGGCGCCCAGCGCCGCTTCCAGCGCCTCGGCCTGCTTCCGTGTCTCGGGCAGCAGGGGCGAACCGCCGCCCATCAGGGCGTAATTGGCCTGGGCGCTGGTCTCGCGGCGGCTGGAGATCAGCCTGGCCAGCGGGGTCCGGAACAGACCCGGCAGACCGATGATGGCCGGGTCATTGAACAGGTTGAACAGGAAGGGCTTCACCGCCGCCTGATCGTCCGGCCCGCCCAGATTGAACAGGACGACGGCGATCCGGCGGCCCTTCAAAGCGTCCGTCATTGGGCGCCGATCCGCTTCAACACCGGCTCGACATGGGCGACCGGCACGTCCGGCATGATCCCGTGGCCGAGGTTGAAGATCCACGGCCCCTGCCCCCAGGTCTCGAGAAGCTGATCCACACGCCGGTCCAGCAGCGGCCCGCCGGCGCGCAGCAGCAGGGGATCGAGCGCGCCCTGGATGGTCTTGATCTTCTGCACGGCCTGACCGACCGGCAGCGGACAGGCGGTGTCCAGCGCCACGCCCTGCACCTCGACCTCGCGGGCATAGCGTTCGGCCAGCGCCGCCGAGCCTCGCGGGAAGCCGATCAGGGGTACGGTGACGCCCAGTTCGCGCACCCGCTTCACCAGCTTGATGTGCGGCTGCAGGACCAGGCTTTCGAACAGATCGTCCGGCAGGCCCTCGGCCCAGCTCTCGAAGATCTTCAGCGTCTGCGCCCCGGCGTCCGCCTGCATCTTCAGATAATGGGCCGTCGCCTCGACCAGCACATCCAGTACCGCCGCGACCTTCTCCGGTTCGGCATAAGCATAGGTCCGGGCCTGCGCCCGCTCGCCCTTGCCGATGGTCCGGGCCACGCCGTCCAGCATATAGGTCGCCACCGTCCACGGCGCCCCCGCAAAGCCGATCAGCGCCCTGGACGGATCCAGCTGTTCGCGGACCAGGCTCAGGGTCTGACCGATGGACTTGAGGTTCTCACCGGCTCCTTCGGCCTTGTCCCGCATCGCCTCGACCGACGGCATCTCGCCCAGTCTCGGGCCTTCACCGGCCTCGAACCAGACGTCCTGACCCAGCGCCCGGGGGATCAGCAGGATGTCGGCGAACACGATGGCGGCGTCGAAGCCGAACCGGCGCATCGGCTGCAGCGTCGCCTCGGCGGCCTTCTCGGGATCGTGGCAGAACTCGATGAAGCCCGGCGTGGTGGCCCGTAATGCCCGGTATTCCGGCAGGTAGCGCCCGGCCTGACGCATGAACCAGACCGGAGGACGCGCCGTCGTCTCCCCGGCCAGGGCTTTCAGGAACAGCGGGGTGTCGGGCGAAGTCGTCATTTGATCGTCGGCTTACCGGGGGGCGGGCACAGGCTCAAGCCCGGGCCTGTGTCGCACCCTTTCCCTTCCCAAACATTCAAATTTGAAAAGGGTGGAAGGAAGTGGGTTGGGCCGGGGAGAACGGGGACAAGTCTGCGGATCAGGCCGGCTGCGGACGGCTTGTCCGGATTCAGTCACAGGGCGATCGACAGACCCGGTGGCGCCTGTCGATACCGGGGATAACCCTTAACAAGACCTTAACAGCGGGCGTTTCCGGGGCTTTACGGCCGTCGTCGGCCTGGGCGCCGGTTTCATCGAGTCCGGTTCCTCCACAAGCCGTCCGGTCCGAACGGGGAGCCGGTGGATGAACGCTCTGAAGACCGGTCCGATCGTCCACCTTCATCCCGCTCGCGACCCCGAACGGGGACGGCTATAGAGATCGGCGCCCGGCCATGAACCGAACGGCGCCCCGGCCTTTCCACAGGAGTCCCCGTTGAACGGACCGCTTATCCCGATGAGTCTGCGCTGATGAGCCCGGCCCGTCCCGCCGGCGCGTCGAAGCTCGCCACCTATTTCCACGTCCATCTGGTCTCGGACTCGACCGGCGAGACCCTGAACGCCATGGCCAAGGCCGTGGTGGCCCGTTTCGACGGTGTGATCCCCATCGAGCACATCTATGCGCTGGTCCGCTCCGACCGGCAGATGGAGCGGGTGCTGGAGGAAATCGCCGCCGCCCCGGGCGTGGTTCTCCACACCCTGGTCGACCGGGAACTGCGCGAACAGCTGGAGGAAGGCTGCCGTCGCCTCGACATGCCCCAGATCGCGGCGCTGGATCCGCTGGAGACCGTCCTGTCCCGCTATCTCGGCGCGGCGCTTGCCCCCCGCGTCGGTGCCCAGCACGCGCTGAGCAATGAGTATTTCGACCGGATCGCGGCGCTTGACTTCGCCATGGCCCACGACGACGGCCAGGGCACGGCGGAACAGCTCGAGACCGCCGATGTCATCCTGTGCGGCGTGTCGCGCACGTCCAAGACCCCGACCTGCATCTATCTGGCCCACCGCGGCATCCGCGCCGCCAATGTGCCGCTGGTGCCCAATCAGGAAGACGGCGAGCGGCTGACGAAGCTGAAGAACCCGCTGGTCATCGGCCTGACGGTGTCTCCGGACCGGCTGGTCCAGATCCGCCGCAACCGGCTGGACGGGCTGAACGCCAGCCATGCCTCCACCTATATCGACCATGACTCGGTGCGCGAGGAGACCGTCAAGGCGCGCCGGGCCTTCGAGCGTCGCGGCTGGCCGGTCATCGACGTGACCCGCCGGTCGGTCGAGGAAACCGCCGCCGCCATCATCAACGTCCTGAATGAGCGCCGCACGCGCCGGGCGGCCGCCTCATGGTAGGGGAACGCCTGATCCTGGCGTCCAAGAGCGCCGCCCGTCGCGCCATGCTGGACAACGCCGGCGTGCCCTTCGCCGTCCAGGTCGCCGATGTGGACGAGGATGCGGTCAAGGCGATCCACGATCCCGCCGACGCCGCCAGTCTGGCCGTCGAACTGGCGCGGGTGAAGGCCCTGGCCGTCTCGCGCCATGATGCCGACGCCTGGGTGCTGGGCGCCGACCAGACCCTGGCCTTCGACGGCGGCCTGATCTCCAAGGCGAAGTCGCTGGACGAGGCCCGCGCCCGCCTGTCGGCCATGCGGGGCAAGGCCCACCATCTGCACTCCGGCGCGGCGCTGGCCCGCAACGGCCAGATCGTCTGGTCGGGTGTGGACACCGCCGCCATGCAGGTGCGCGACTTCTCCGACGCCTTCCTCGACGCCTATCTGGCGCGCGAGGGCGAGGGCCTGCTGTCCAGCGTCGGCTCCTACAAGCTGGAGGGCATGGGCTCCCAGCTGTTCGACCGCATCGACGGCGACTATTTCACCGTGCTGGGCATGCCCCTGTGGCCGGTGCTGGCCGAGCTGCGCCGGGCCGGGGTGCTGACCGCATGACGATCCGCGCCGGGGTCGCCGGCCAGCCGATCAGCCATTCGCTCAGCCCCCTGCTCCACGGCCTGTGGATCGAGGCGGCGGGTCTGGACGCCACCTATGAAGCCTTCGGCCCCGACGATGCGGATGGTTTCGCCCGCCTGATCGCCGAGGGTCGCGCCGGGCGTCTGCGCGGGCTGAACGTCACCTCGCCCTTCAAGGAACAGGCGCTGGCCGCAGCCGACGAGGTCAGCGCCATCGCCCGCGCCTGCGGTTCGGCCAACCGTCTGGTGTTCGAGAACGGCCGCGTGCTCGCCGACAGCACCGACGGTCGCGGCCTGATGCTGGCCCTGTCCGAACAGGCTCCGAACTTCGATCCCAAGGGGGCGCCGGTTGTGGTGCTGGGCGCGGGCGGTGCGGCGCGGGCCGCCGTGGTCGCGCTGAAGGCCGCCGGGGCCGATGTCGGGGTGCTGAACCGCACCCGCGAACGCGCCGAAACCCTGGCCGCCGAGCTGGGCAGTTCGGTCGCAAGGCCCGAGGCCGTCCGCGACGCCGCCCTGATCGTCAATGCGCTCAGCGTCCGGCCCGAGATCGACATCGCCGGCATGCGCGCCGACGC
>JAVHYH010000181.1 GCA_031119155.1 Brevundimonas sp. | reverse complement strand
GCTGAACGTTACCGCACCCTGCTGACCCGGGCGCTTCAGGACATCCGCACCGATCCCTTTCGCCGGGGCGTTCGTCTGGTCCACACCCGCAAACAGTCCGCCCTTCTGTATGCCCTCAGGAGTGTTCAGATGCCGGTCGCGCCGGTGCGCAATCCTCGACATTTCCTCGCTTTCCAGCACAAGGACGGCGTGGTCGCCGTGTTGCGCGTACTGCACGAACGCATGGATATGCGGGCTCATCTCGACTGACGCCTCGAAATCGCGCGCATCACGCACTAAATGGCCGCCATGACTTTCGCCGAGGACATCTGCCCCGTTCCCGACATCGCCCCCATGGCCTCGCAGCAGGACATGGACGCGGCGATCGAGAGCGCGCGCAAGGCGGTCGGCCTGCCGGTCGGCTCGCGCGTGGTCGCGGCCATGTCGGGCGGTGTGGACTCCACCGTCGTGGCGGGCCTGCTGCACAAGGCGGGCTATGACGTCGTCGGCGTGACGCTGCAGCTCTACGACCACGGCGCGGCCCTGAAGAAGAAGGGCGCCTGCTGCGCCGGTCAGGACATCCACGACGCCCGGCTGGCCGCCGAAACCATCGGCATCCCGCACTACGTTCTCGACTACGAAAGCCGCTTCCGCGACGCCGTCATCGACCAGTTCGCCGACAGCTATCTGCGCGGCGAGACGCCGGTGCCCTGCATCCGCTGCAATCAAACCGTTAAGTTCCGCGACCTGCTGGACGTGGCCCGCGATCTGGGCGCCGAGGCCATGGCCACCGGCCACTACGTCCGTCGCGCGGTGGGCGCCGACGGCAAGGCCCAGATGCGCAAGGCCATCGACCACTCGCGCGACCAGTCCTACTTCCTGTTCGCCACCACGCCGGATCAATTGGATTACCTGCGCTTCCCGCTGGCCGATCTGGAGAAGCCGCAGGTGCGCGGCGTGGCGCTGGAACTGGGCCTGCGGATCGCGGCCAAGCCGGACAGCCAGGACATCTGCTTCGTGCCCAGCGGCGACTATCGCTCGCTGATCGACAAGCTGCGTCCCGAGGGCCGCGAGGCCGGTGAGATCGTCCACATGGACGGTCGCACCCTGGGCCAGCACGCGGGCATCACCGACTACACCATCGGCCAGCGCCGGGGCCTGAACGTCGCCGTGGGCGAGCCCCTGTTCGTGACCAAGCTGGATCCGGTGAAGCGCCACGTCATCGTCGGCCCGCGCGAGGCCCTGCTGACCGCCGCCCTGACGCTGGACGAGACCAACTGGCTGGGCGACCAGCCTTCCATCGAGGCGGCCGCCGCTGAAGGCGCGCGGGTGCTGGCCCGCGTCCGCTCGACCCGTCCGCCCTCCCCGGCCCGCCTGTCGCTGACGGACGGCGTGGTCAGCGTGGTGTTCGAACGCGGCGAGGAAGGCGTGGCCCCCGGTCAGGCCTGCGCCCTTTACGACCCGGCGGACACCGAGCGCCTGCTGGGCGGCGGCTTCATCACCGCGACCACCGCCGTTGCCTGAGCTCTCGGCTGAAGCGCTCGCGCTGGCCACCCGGCACGGCCTGCCGGTCGAGATGCTGTATCTGCGCGAGGAATACCCCCGCGACCGCTGGGCCGAGCCCGGCCTCGACCAGACCGCCGCCTTCTGGCTTCAGATGCACGGCTCCTTCCGGGGGCATCAGGCCCATATGGACGGCCTGGTCGGCCAGTGGCGTGCGGGCGGCGACATCCGAGCCCTGCACCGTCAGCTGATCCCGGCCCTGCAGTCCTTCCTCCAGCATCTGGACGGCCACCATCGCATCGAAAGCGGCCAGTATTTCCCGATGATGCGGAAGATCGAGCCGAAGATCGAACACGGCATCGACCTGCTGGACCGCGACCACGACGCCATCCACCACACGCTGGACACCCTGTTCCAGTCCGGCCTCGCCTTCCATCAGGCGATCTCGACAAACGCCGCCGACGCCGCCGACCGGGCCGCCCGGCTGGGCGACGCCATCGAGGCGGGCGCGGCGCCCCTGCTGCGCCATCTCGAGGACGAGGAGGATATCGTCATCCCCCTGATCCACCTGCGCGGCCTGCCGCACTGATCAATTTCGGGGCTGGCCTTCCGCCGAGGCTTCGGATATCAGCGCCCTCCCGAAAACGAGACGACCATGTTCGCCTGTCACGCCAATACCTCGCGGCTGCCCATGCAGCTCGACCGCCAGCCGGTCGAGGGCAAGGACGCATGCGCGGAGGGTGTGTAGGGAACGACAGGGCCGTAACGGCTTCGGTTTTCAAGCAACCCCTCCCGCCACCGGCCGGAGGGGTTGCTTGTATCCGCAAGAGAACTCTCCCGCCGGTCCGGAAGGATCAGACGAAAGAAAGGAGAGACCCATGCGCGACTATGACGTGATCGAAAGCCCGGGCGCGCCGATCAAGGCGTGGACCCGTGGCGTGCCGATCGAGGACGCCGCGCTCAAGCAACTGCGGAATGTTGCGTCGCTGCCGTTCATCCACAAACACATCGCGGTCATGCCCGATGTGCACTGGGGCAAGGGCGCGACCGTGGGGTCGGTGATCCCCGCCGTGGGGGCCATCATCCCGGCCGCCGTGGGCGTGGACATCGGCTGCGGCATGATGGCGGTGCGGACCTCGATCCGCGCCGAGCACCTGCCGGACGACCTGTCGGGCATCCGTTCCGCCATCGAGGCGGCCGTTCCGCACGGCCGCACCGACAACGGCGGGCGCAATGACAAAGGCGCCTGGGCCGACGAGCCGCCCCTCGCGGCGCATTCCCGCTGGGAGGCGCTGAAGGCCGGCTATGACGCCGTGGTGGAGAAACACCCCAAGGCGGCGCACCCGCGTGGCTTCGGCCACCTGGGCACGCTGGGCACGGGCAACCACTTCATCGAGCTCTGCCTCGATGAGGCGGGCGATGTGTGGGTGATGCTGCACTCCGGCTCGCGCGGCGTGGGCAACCGCTTCGGGACCTACTTCATCGAGCGGGCCAAATACGAAGCGCGTCGCTGGTTCCTGAACCTGCCGGATCAGGACCTGGCCTACTTCCCGGAAGGGTCGGAGGGCTTCATCGACTACATCCGCGCGGTGTCGTGGGCGCAGAAATACGCCCGCGCCAACCGTGAGGTGATGATGGACAGTGTCCTGAATGTGCTGCGCGCGTTCTGGCCGGATCTGGAGACGACGCAGGAAGCGGTGAACTGCCACCACAACTACGTCTCGAAGGAGCGCCACTTCGGCAAGGACGTGTTCCTGACCCGCAAGGGCGCGGTCTCGGCCAAGCTGGATGAACTGGGCATCATCCCGGGTTCGATGGGGGCCAAGTCCTTCATCGTGCGCGGCAAGGGCAATGCGGAAAGCTTCTGCACCTGCTCGCACGGCGCCGGTCGGACCATGAGCCGGACCGAGGCCAAGCGTCGCTTCACGGTGGAGGACCACGTCCGCGCCACCCAGGGCGTCGAATGCCGCAAGGACGCGGACGTGATCGACGAAACGCCGATGGCCTACAAGGACATCGACGCCGTGATCGCGGCACAGTCCGAGCTGATCGAGGTCGTGCACACCCTGCGTCAGGTGGTGTGCGTCAAGGGATGACGGAGGCCGGTCGCGCGCAAGCGTGGCCGGCTTTCGTCGTTCAGCCCTCTGCCGGGGCCTTCGGCGCCCGCGACGCCAGCACCTTCCTCAGCTGACGCCCCACCGCCAGCGGCCGTCCGTCCTGCGCCCAGGCGGTGGCGTCCTCGACGGTCCAGCCGCCGTGGCTGTCGCGCGAGACGAACTCGAAATAGGTCCAGCCGTCCGGGGCGGCGTCCTCCGGCACCGGGCCGAAGAAGTCGTAGCGCAGGTCCGCCGTGGCCGAGATCGCCGGCGGCGCCGGCAGCATGGTCCAGTAGACCGGAAAGGTGGCGTCCAGCAGGAAGGCCAGCCGCGCCTCGTCCAGCGGCTTGCCGTCCGAGGTGCGCATCCAGACGCCCATGCGGTCCTCGTCGTTGCGACCGAACAATTTGATGCCGCCGACGAAGCGCTGCTCGACATGCTGAAGGAAGTGGGGCGCGAAATCCGCCCCGCCCATCGGGGTCAGCGGCTGGTCGGCCAGCGGCGGCGGGGTGATCGAGGCGGCGCGCAGTTCCGGCCCCTCGCCCGCGGCGCCGAAGGTGACCAGCCCGGTCATCGCCAGCCGGTCACCCTGCCCGGCCTTCACAAGCGCATAGGCGGCCGAACGCCCGCCCCGCAGCAGTTCGCTGTTGATCGTCATCGGCTCGAATTTCGCGCCGATATGGAATTGGGTCGCCACCGTGCGCAGCGGGGCGCTGATCCCCAGCGTTTCGCGCGCGGCCCTGGCCGCCAGCGCCGCCATCAGACCACCGAACGGCGAACCCCGCTCGGCCGGCATCATCCTCGGAGCGTTGGAGAAGGCACCGGTCATCGGGGCCAGCAGCCCGCCCTCGCCGTCCTCGGTCAGGGTCAGGGCTTCATCGAGGGTCTGGTCGGTCATGGGATCGGTCTATCGGCGCGAAAGGACGGGCGGAAGACCGAAGTCCCCCGCCCGGAGTTCAAGGGACCACGAAACGCCGCAAAGGAAGATCGCGGGCACGTCCGTAGCGAAACAAGACTGACCTAGTGGGTTCAGATTGGCAACCCTCTTGCAAATCGGCTGACGTGGGGTCACCTTTGCGGCATGGGACGCACCGCCGACTATTCTCGCCAAAGCTGCACCATCGCCGGCACCCTCGAGGTGATCGGGGATCCGTGGACGCTGCTGGTCATCCGCGACGCCTTCAACGGGGTCAGCCGCTTCGAACAGTGGCAGGAGCGGCTCGGCGTCGCCCGCAACGTGCTGGCCGCCCGGCTGAAGACCCTGGTCCAGCACGGCGTCCTGGAGCCCCGCCTCTACTCCGAGCGCCCGCCGCGCAACGAATATGTCCTGACCGCCAAGGGCAAGGATCTGTACGGCGTTCTGGTCACCCTGCACGCCTGGGGCGCCAAACACGTCTATGGCGAGGAAAACGCCGGGCTGAAGATGGTCCACAAGACCTGCGAGCACGATCTAAACCCGCGCATCGCCTGCGCCCACTGCAACGAGATCGTCAAACCGCGCGACATCCAACTGATCCACGACCGCAACCGCCCGACGGTCGGCGAGGTCATGCCCAAGGAAGACGCGGCCTGATCTCACAGGCCTCACCTCTCCATCGCCCCTTCAAGGCGATGGGGAGGACAGATCGGCGTCTTCGCCGATCAGGAGGGGGCGGCGCAGGTGGTGAGTGATCAGCCGCCGACACCGGCGTTCGAGATATCTCCGGCCCTGACGGAGCCGCCCTCACCTGATCGCCGCTATCGCGCCGATCTGTCCTCTCCATTCGCTTGAGGGCGAATGGAGAGGTGAGCCCGTCGCCCACGCCCCGAAAACCGCTACCTTCCCCCGCATGACCGACTCACACGCTGACGGCCGCTGCGGCTGGTGCGGGACCACCGACGCCCTCTACATCGCCTATCACGATGAGGAATGGGGCGTGCCCGAGTATGACGCCCGCGCCCTGTGGGAGAAGCTGATCCTCGACGGCTTCCAGGCCGGATTGGCGTGGATCACCATTCTGAGAAAACGCGAGGGCATCCGCGACGCCTTCGACGGTTTCGACCCGGAAAAAGTCGCCGCCTATGGCGAGGCCGATATCGAGCGGCTGCTGAACGATCCGCGCATCATCCGCTCGCGCGCCAAGATCAACGCCGCCATTCGTGGCGCGCAGATCTGGCTGGAGATGCGGGATAACGGCGAGGACTTCTCCGCCTGGCTCTGGTCCTTCGTCGGCGGGGCGCCGATCCAGAATGACTGGTCGAACTTCCGCGAGGCGCCGGTGAAGACCGCCGAGAGCGAGGCCATGGCGAAGGCGCTGAAGAAGCGCGGCTTCAACTTCTGCGGCCCGGTGATCGTCTATGCCTTCATGCAGGCGGTCGGCATGGTCAACGATCACCAACGGTCGTGCTTTCGTCAGGCCGAGGTTCGTGCGATGGCCCGCCCGTAATGTCCGACCGCGCCTTCCCCACCCTCGCCCTCGAGACCCTGTTGGCCCAGTCCAGCGGCGGGCTGGTCTGCGGCGTCGACGAGGCCGGACGGGGGCCGTGGGCCGGGCCGGTGTCGGCGGGCGCGGTGATCCTGAACCCGGACGACCTGCCGCCGGGCATCGACGACTCCAAGGCCCTGACCGAGAAACGCCGCGCGATGCTGGAGCCCGAGATCAAGGCCCGCGCCCTCGCCTGGGGCGTCGGCTTCGCCTCGGCGCGCGAGATCGAGGAACTGAACATCCTCGGCGCCACCGGTCTGGCCATGTGCCGGGCCATCGAGGCCATGGCGATCCAGCCGACGGCAGCGCTGGTGGACGGGAACTACAAATTCAGACTGCCCTGCCCGATCCAGACGGTCGTCGGCGGCGACGGCCTGAGCCTGTCGATCGCGGCGGCCTCCATCCTCGCCAAGACGGCGCGGGACCGGGTGATGATCGAGCTGGACGGCCT
>JAVHYH010000005.1 GCA_031119155.1 Brevundimonas sp. | reverse complement strand
GGGCTTCGCCGTCGGCTATGACAGCCCGTCCCAGTTCAGCCGCGAATACGCCCGCCTGTTCGGTCATCCGCCAGGGCGCGATCTGGAGCGGCTGAGGGCCGAGCCGGGACTGGCCGTGGCGGTCTGACGGCGGCGCTAAAGTCCCGCCAGCGCGGGCATGGGCAGTTCGGGCATCTCGGCCTGACGCTCGAACAGGCGCAGGGTGATGTCGGCCTCGAAACCGGTCTCGGGGTAGCGGAACTCGGACCCGGTGGCGCTGGAGGCGATCAGGCGCGAGCCGAAGCCCTTGCGCTCGGGCTGCCGCACCGGCGGGCCGCCGTGCTCGCGCCATTCGATCGACAGGGTGTCGCCGGCGATGCGCCA
The DNA here is from genome assembly GCA_031119155.1 of Brevundimonas sp. Lineage (GTDB taxonomy): Bacteria > Pseudomonadota > Alphaproteobacteria > Caulobacterales > Caulobacteraceae > Brevundimonas. The sequence continues at coordinate 28,659 of JAVHYH010000005.1, read as the reverse complement.
GCGCACCTCGACCCGGCCCTCCGGACGGCTCAGGGCGCCGTATTTGGCGGCGTTGGTGGCCAGTTCGTGGGCGATCAGGCCCAGGGTCAGGACGTTCTCCGACCCCAGCAGGACTTCCTCGCCTTCCAGCACCACCTGATCGTCGTTGTAGTGGCCGAACTCGGCGCGGAAGATGTCGCTCAGCCGGGCCTGCTGCCAGCCCTCGGCGGTCAGCAGGTTGTGGGTCGCCGACAGGGACAGAAGTCGCGCCTGGAACGCCTTGGCGAAGGCCTGCACGTCGTCCGAGCGGCGCGCGGTCAGGGTGGCGATCGACAGCACCGTGGCCAAGGTGTTCTTCACCCGGTGGTTCAGCTCGTTGATCAGGATCCGCTGGCGCGCCTCGCTGCGCGCCAGGGCCTGGAAGGCGATGCGGTGGGCGGTGACGTCCTGGATGGTGCCGACCAGTCGCTGGGGCCGCCCGGCGCCGTCGAGGATCATCAGCCCCCGCACCTCCAGCCAGCGACCGTCCAGCAGCTCGTAGTCGACCTCATAGTCCATGCCGTCATTGATCGACCGGTCCAGCGCCGCCTGCCGCCGCGCCGCGCTCTCGACGGTCATCAACGAAGGCATCATGGCCTGTTCGAACGGATCCTCCGGCGCGAAGCCCATCAAACCCCGCGCCTGTTCGCTGAGCGACAGCCGGCGGCGAGGAATGTCCATTTCCCAGTAGCCCAGACGACCGGCGCGCAGGGCCATCGACAGCACCTGCCGCTGGTCCAGCAGGCTGGCGCCGAGGGCAAGAAAGAGCAGCAGCAGGGTCAGGCCCGCCACGGCGAAGGCCAGCCACAGCGGCGGCATGCCCGGGGCGGCGTGGGGCGTCAGATCGGCGGTCAGGACGACCGCGCCCATGGCGGTGTAGTGCATGGCCACCACCCCGGCGCCCAGCAGCACCGCGGCGCCCGCCTGCCAGCTGGCGCGCGAGTTGCGGCGCACGGCGACGAGGGCGGCGAAGGAGGCGAGGAAAGCCACCACGACCGAGGCCGTGACCCACAGGGGATGGTAGCTGATCTGCACCGTGCTGCGGATCGCCGACATGCCGAGATAGTGCATGCCGCCGACACTGATTCCCATCAGGGCCCCGCCTCCCAGCTGGCGTTGCAGCCGGGCGTTCGGTCCGCCGGCGAAGGTGAAGGCGAAGGCCGTGCCGGCCACCGCCAGCAGCAGGGAGCCGACCGTCCGGCCGGGATCGTAGGAGACGGGCGCGCCGGGGTTGAAGCCCAGCATGGCGACGAAATGCATCGACCAGATGCTGACGCCCATGGCGAGGGCGGACAGGCCGATCCACTGGAAACGGGTCTGGCCATCCTGCGACCGGGCCCGCCGGAACAGATCCAGCGCCGTCCACGATCCGAAGATGGCGACCACGGCCGACAACAGGGGATAGATCAGATGATGATCGTGATGCACGAAGCGCCCCGGCCCATTGTGATCCGGAGTGTTATCCGAACCTGCGACATCCTGCCATATCTCTGGTTGAATGGAGGTTTACGGCGGGAACGTCCGGGGGCATCGATAAGACGTGACCTCGGGGAGCCGTAACGCATGACCACCAGCACCGCCGACGTCGTCATTCTGGGCGGCGGCCACAACGGCCTCGTCTGCGCCTTCTATCTGGCGAAGGCCGGGCTGAAGGTGACCGTGCTGGAGCGGCGAGCCGTCGTCGGTGGGGCGGCGGTGACCGAGGAGTTCCACCCCGGCTTCCGCAACTCGACCGCCAGCTACACCGTCAGCCTGCTGAACCCCAAGGTCATCGCCGACATGGACCTGCCCCGGCACGGGCTGCGGGTGGTCGAGCGCAAGGTCGCCAACTTCCTGCCCTTCGACGACGGCCGCTACCTGCTGGCGGGGGAAGGGCGGACGGCGGCCGAGGTGGCCAAATTCTCGGCGCGGGATGCCGAGCGCCTGCCCGAATACGAGCGGCGGCTGGAAGTCGTGGCCTCGATCCTGCGCGACTGGATCCTGAAGGCGCCGCCGAACCTGACCGAAGGCGGCTGGCTGGCGCAACTGCCTGAACTGGCCAGCGCGACCGGGCTGGCGCGGCAGGGGCTGGCGCTGGACGCCGAGGGCCGCCGCGATCTGCTGGATCTGTTCACCAAGTCCGCAGGCGACTGGCTGGACGGCTGGTTCGAGAGCGATCCGATCAAGGCCCTGTTCGGCTTCGACAGCATCGTCGGCGCCTATTGCAGTCCCTATACGCCGGGGTCCGCCTATGTCCTGCTGCACCATGTCTTCGGTGAGGTGAACGGCAAGAAGGGCGTCTGGGGGCACGCCCTCGGCGGCATGGGGGCTATCACCCAGGCGATGGCGAAGGCCTGCGCCGAGCTTGGCGTCGAGGTGCGGCTCGACACCCCGGTCGCCGAGGTGCTGACCGAAAAGGGCCGGGCCGTCGGGGCTGTCACGGAAACCGGCGACATTATCCGCGCCCGCGCGGTGGTCTCCAACCTGCACCCCCGCCTGCTGTTTGAGCGGCTGGTCGATGACGCCGTGGTCCCCGCCGACTTCCGGGCGCGGATCGGGAACCATCAGTCCGGTTCGGGCACCTTCCGCATGAATGTGGCGCTGTCGGAACTGCCGAACTTCACCAGCCTGCCGGGACAGGGCGATCACCTGACCGCCGGCATCATCATCGCGCCGTCGCTCGACTACATGGACCGCGCCCACGCCAGCGCCCGGCTGGACGGCTGGTCGCGCGAGCCCATCGTGGAAATGCTGATCCCGTCGACGCTGGACGACAGTCTGGCCCCGCCCGGACAGCATGTCGCCAGCCTGTTCTGCCAGCATGTCTCGCCTGATCTGGCGGACGAACACCGCGACACGGTGGCCGACCTGATGATCGAGACGGTCGACAGGCACGCGCCGGGCTTCAAGCAGTCGGTGGTCGGCCGGCTGGCGCTGGGACCGCGCGATCTGGAGCGGCGCTTCGGTCTGGTCGCCGGCGACATCTTCCACGGCCGGCTGACGCTGGACCAGCTGTTCAGCGCCCGCCCGGTGCTGGGCCACGCCGACTACCGGATGCCGGTGTCCGGCCTCTACCTGTGCGGTTCCGGCGCCCACCCCGGCGGCGGCGTCACCGGCGCGCCGGGACATAATGCGGCGCGGGCGGTGGTGAAGGACTTAGGGCGTAGGAATTAGGAGTTAGAAATCGGCGCCGACTGCCTAAGCCCTAATTCCTACGCCCTAACTCCTCGAGCTTAGGCCCTCTCAACCCCCATCGCCGCCATCAGCGCGTCCAGCACAGCGGCTTCGGTGAAGGGTTTCTGGATCGTGCGCTGGCCGCGCCACTCGTCGGGCAGGCCGCCCTCGCCGTAGCCGGTGGAGAAGACGAAGGGCACGCCGCGGTCCTTCAGGGCCTGCGCCACCGGGAAGACCTGGCGGCCCGCCACATTGACGTCCAGCAGGGCGGCGTCGAGCGTCTCCTCGGTCGCCAGGGCCAGACCCTCGTCGATGTTGGAGGCCGGGCCCACGGGGGTACAGCCCATGTCCTCGAGAATGGTCTCCAGCAGCATGGCGACCAGCGACTCGTCCTCGACGATCAGCACCCGGCGTCCCGAGAGGGCGTCAGTCATTCGTGTTCTCCCGGTCCAGCGGAACCATGAACTCCGCGGTGAAGCCCGCGATTTCGTAGTCAAGTTTCACCTCGCCCGCCAGATCATGGCGGACGTTGCGTTCGATCAGCCGGCTGCCGAAGCCCCGGCGGGTCGGCGCGCTGACGGGCGGGCCGTCCAGCTCGCGCCAGGTCAGATGCAGCTTCGGCGCGGTCAGGTCCGCAACCGACCAGTCGACCAGGATCCGGCCGTCCGGCCTGGACAGGGCGCCGTACTTGGCGGCGTTGGTCGCCAGCTCGTGGAAGATCATGCCCAGCGACAGGGCCGTCGCCGGCCCCAGCGCCACGGCCGGACCGTTCAGGCTGATGCGATGGGGGCCGTGCGCCTCGGTCTCATGCTCCAGAATGGCGCGCAGGTCCGCGCCTTCCCAGTGGCTGCGGGTCAGCAGATCGTGGGTGTGCGACAGGGCCATCAGTCGCGCCTGGAAGCTCTCGGCGAAGGTCTTCGGGTCGGTGTGCGAGCGCGCCGTCTGCATGGCGATCGACTGCACTGTGGCCAGGGTGTTCTTCACCCGGTGGTTCAGCTCGTCGATCATCAGCTTCTGGCGTTCGGCGGCCAGGATGGTGTCGGTGACGTCGTGCCCCTGCACGAAGATGCCCGCCACCTTGCCTGCGGCGTCCCGGATCGGCTGGTAGATGAAGTTCAGATAGACCGTCTCCAGCGGCGCATCGGGGGTGCGCTGCAGATGGACCCGGCTGGCCCGACCCTCATGCGGCTCGCCGGTGGCGAAGACGCTGTCCAGGAACTCGAAATAGCCCTGTCCGGCCAGCTCCGGCAGGGCGTCGCGAATGGTCTTTCCGGCGATGGCGCGGTGGCCGATCAGCTGGCCATAGGCCGGATTGTGCATCTGGAAGACGTGTTCCGGTCCCGCCAGCACCGCGACGAAGCCGGGCGCCTGCATGAACATATCGACCAGCTGGTTGCGCTCGGTCGCCAGTCGCTGATTGTCGGCCTGCACATCCTCGGCCCGGCGCAACACCTGGCCGCTGAGGAAGGCGTCCAGCGCCGTCCCGCCGCGTCGATCAGCCTTTGTGGCCGACTGCCGCCGCAGGGCTTCCAGTTCGGTGATGTCGCTGGTGTGCTGGAGGATGTAGATTAACTGGCCGTCGTCATCGAACACCGGGCTGTGCTCGCAGCTCCAGTAGCGGTCCACATAGCCGACGTCGGGCAGGGGGATGGGGTAATGCAGGGCCGCGATGCGATCCGGCTGGCCGGTGTCCCGGACCTTCTTGAACGAGGCCAGAAGCAGGGCCGCATTGGCCTCGTCACCGCCGCCGTCGAAGACGGTCATGACCGGCGCGCCCATCAGCTCCTCGCGCGTGCGCTGGGTGACGTCCAGATAGGCGCGGTTCATGCCCGCGAACCGCAGGTCCGGCGTCAGCAACATGTACGGATTGGGCGAGGCGTCGAACGCGCTCGCCAGATCGACGCTCACGCCGCCTGTCTTCACCAAATCCCGCAAGCCGGAACCCCACACTCTCCATACGGTAACGCTTTGACCTGACGACGGTTCCGCGACCGTTAATCGGAAAACCCTTTGTCATTTGAGCCGGGCGGGGCGGGGAGGCTAGGCTGGCCGGATGATAGCTTCACTGTTCGCGGCGGCCCTGATGTCTGCTCCCCTGCAAACCCCGGATCCCGGCCTCCAGCCCCGCGTGACGGTGGCGCAGGGGACGCTGGTCGGGCGGCAGGTCGACGGCATCGACAGCTTCCGGGCCATCCCCTATGCGGCCCCGCCGACCGGCGAGCGGCGCTGGCGTCCCCCGGCTCCGGCCGAGGGCTGGGCCGATGAGCGGGACGCGAGCGCGCCGGGCGCCATCTGCATCCAGCCGCCGTCGAACGGCGACCCCGGCGTCGGCCCCCTGCCGGCCAGCGAGGACTGCCTGAACCTGGACGTCTGGGTTCCGGCCGACCATGCGGGCGCGCCGCTCCCGGTCATGGTCTGGATCCACGGCGGCGGGCTGAACAACGGCTCGGGCACGGCGCCGCTGTACGACGGGGCCAATCTGGCGCGGCGCGACGTCATGCTGGTGACGATCAACTACCGCCTGGGACGGCTGGGCTTCTTCGACCATCCCGCCCTGGCCGCAGAGCGCGCGCCGGGCGAGGCCGCCGCCAACTACGGCTTCATGGATGTGGTCGCGGCGCTGGAGTGGGTGCGCGACAACGCTTCGGCCTTCGGCGGGGATTCCACCAATGTCACCGTCTTCGGCGAGTCCGCCGGCGGGGCGCTGGTCACCCGGCTGATGATCTCGCCCCGTGCGCGCGGTCTGTTCCACAAGGCGGTGGTCCAGTCCGGGCTGGGCCGGGATCAGGGCACGCCGCTGGCCGAGCTGCGCCCCAACGGCGACCCGTCGATGCAGGACCGGGGCGTGGCCTTCGCGGCAGGGCAGGGGCTGGCCACCGCCACCGCCGCCGACCTGCGCGCCATCCCGGCCGAACGCTTCCTGGCCCCGGCGCCCAGCTTCTACGGCGGCGACCTGCTGGTGAAGGACGGGGCCCTGATCTCCGAGGACGTCGAGGCCGCCTTCGCTGCCGGGCGCGAGGCGCCGGTGCCGCTGATCATCGGCACGAACAGCGCCGAGTTCTGGTGGATTCGCCCGACCGAGATCAGCCCCTACGGCGCAATCGACGACGCCATGACGCCGGACGAGCAGGCGGCCTTCCTGGCGGCGTATGGCGGCGCGGACGGCTACAGCGCCCACGTCGTCAGCGATCTGGTGTTCAACGAGCCCGCCCGTCATCTGGCCCGGCTGCACGCCGCCAACGGCCATCCGGCCTTCGTCTATCGCTTCGACGTCGTCTCGGCCGCCATGCCGGAGCCGCACGCGGGCGCGACCCATGCCTCCGAACGCCCCTATGTCTTCGACAACATGTCGGCCTCGTCTTGGCCGACCGAGGAGATGGACCAGCGGCAGGCGACCGCCATGGCCGACTACTGGACCACCTTCGCCCGCACCGGAACGCCCAACGGCGGCGACCATCCGGAGTGGCCCCGAGCGGGCGACGCCGGTGATTCCTTGCTGGAGTTCACCAATGACGGACCGGTCGCCAAACCGACCCCGTTCAAGGATCGGCTTGACCTGATCGAGGCCTATTACCGCCGCATCCGGTAGCTCGTGAGCGCCATAGGGCGCTGAAATCCCTGCGACTTACTGCCTCGCAAGGCTTGTGGCGAAAATCCGGCCCTTGCGAGGCGCATGACTCCTATGTCATGTAATCGGTTACACGGAGCAACGGACGGACTCGCGCGAAGCGGGCCGGGATCGAGCAACCGTTCAGGGAGACGATTTCTTGCTCGGTTCCACCACGCAGCCCTCGGGCGCGGACGGTCAGGCGTGAAGCCCGCGACCATCCGTGACGTCGCTCAACGCGCGGACGTGTCCGTCGCGTCGGTGTCGCGTGTCCTGAACGGCGCCGGGCCGGTCACCGAGGCGACCCGCCAGCGGGTGCTGGCCGCGGTCGAGGCCCTGCAATACGTCCCCCATTCCGGCGCCCGCAGCCTGTCGACCAGCAAGACCAACGCGGTCGGCGTCATCCTGCCGGACCTGTACGGCGAGTTCTTCTCGGAGCTGATCCGCGGCATGGACGTCGCGGCCCGCGCCCTGGGCTATCACCTGATCGTCTCCTCCTCGCACGACGACGCCGACGAGGCCTCCGCCGCCCTGCGCTCGATGCGCGGTCGCGTGGATGGCCTGATCGTCCTGTCGCCCCACCTCGGCGCCGCCAACCTGGCCTCGGGCCTGGCCGGGCGGACCCCGGTGCTGCTGATGAACGGCGGCGCGGCGACGGACGGGCGCCCCTCCATCGTGGTGGACAACCACGGCGGCGCCGTCGCGGCGGTCGAGCATCTGATCGCCAGCGGCCGTCAACGCATCGCCCATATCGCCGGACCGGCGGGCAACCTCGAGGCCGAGGCCCGTCTGGCCGGCTATCTCGAAGCCATGGCCGCCGCCGGCCTGTCCACGATGGTGGTCGACGGGACCTTCACCAAGGCCTCGGGCCAGGAGGCCGGCGAGGCGCTGGTCGCCCGCGCCGATCGCCCCGACGCCGTCTTCGCCGCCAACGACAACATGGCCGTCGGCGCCCTGCTGGCCTTCCAGGATGCGGGCCTGCGCGTCCCCGAGGACGTGGCCATGGTCGGCTTCGACGACATTCCGCTGGCCGGACTGGTCCGTCCGGCCCTGACCACGCTGAAGATCAACATCGCCGGGATGGGCCGCAACGCCCTTGAACGGCTGGTGCGTCTCATCGGACCCGCCGCCGACACGGACACCGCCTGCGAGGTGGTCCATCCGGAGCTGGTGGTGCGGGGCTCCAGTATCGCTTTTCCACCCACGACCGGCGCCGCCGGCGTGGCCTCCAGCAACAAACAAACACCGTCTCTTGAAGGGGAGAAACTGTGATGAGCATCAAGAACCGGGCGTATATGGGAGCGGCCTCCGCTCTCGCCGTCGCCATTGCGCTGGGCGCCGCGGGCGCCGCCAACGCGCAGGTGGCCGGCTCCACCCTGCGCGGCACCGTCTATGAAGGCGCCGCGCCCGAGGCGGGCGGCACCATTCTGGCGACCGAAACGGCCACCGGCTACGTCACGCGCGGCCGCGTCGCCGCCGACGGCGGCTATGTGTTCACCGGCCTGCGTCCCGGCACCTACCGGATCGCCGTGACCACCGCCGACGGCCAGACCACCACGGACACCGTCACCCTGGCGCTGGGCCAGGTGGCGACGCTGGATCTGGATGTCGCCCCCGCGACCGCGACCGCTGAAGCCGCTGACGGCGCCACCGAACTGGGCGAAGTCGTCGTGACCGGCCGTCGCGTGTTCGAGGTCCGCACCCCGGAAGTGGCGACCAACGTCAGCCAGGCGCAGATCAACAACCTGCCGCAGATCAACCGCAACTTCCTCAGCTTCGCCGCCCTGGCTCCGGGCGTGCGGGTGACGGAAGGCGACACCGAGCGCACCATCTCGGCCGGTGGCCAGGGGTCCTCGGCCATCAACGTCTTCATCGACGGCCAGAACCAGAAGTCGACCATCATCGACGGCGGCGTCGCCGGCCAGGACGACAGCCGCGGCAACCCCTTCCCGCAGGCTGCGGTGCAGGAGTTCCGGGTCATCTCGCAGAACTTCAAGGCCGAGTATGAGCAGGCCTCGTCCTCGATCATCACCTCGGTGACGCGTTCGGGCACCAACGACTTCTCGGGCGACATCTTCGTCAGCTACCAGAACCAGGACTGGATCTCGCAGGACGTCTTCTCGGAACGTCGCGGCGAGGACAAGCCGGAGCTGGAGCGCCTGCAGTGGGGTCTGTCGGTCGGTGGTCCGATCATCGAAGACCGCCTGCACTACTTCATGACCTACGAGCGCAAGGACGAGACCCGCGCCAGTAACGTCTTCGTCAACCGCAGCGAATACGCGCCGCTGTTCGCCAGCGACGTCGGCGCCTTCTCGACGCCGTTCGAGGAAGACCTGTTCTTCGGCAAGCTGTCGTGGTCGATCGATGACCGCCAACGTCTGGATGTCAGCGCCACCTACCGCACCGAGTCCGACATCCGCTTCGGCGGCGGCACCCAGGCCTTCTCGCGCGCTGACCAGATCAACGCCGAGACCAAGTCGCTGAACATCCGGCACCAGTACCAGGGAGACAACTTCCTGAACGAAGCCACGGTCGACTTCTTCGAATACACCTACAACCCGACCTCGCTGAACTTCGACGAGTACGGTCGGAACTACGTCATCTTCCGCGACGCCTGCCCGGACGATCAGCCCGCCAGCGCGGCCTGCCCGACGCCGGCCGGCTTCCAGTATCTGAACAACAGCCGGGACTCGACGGTCTTCTCGACCGGCGGCGGCACCAACAACCAGAACATCCGCCAGCGCAACTGGACCTTCCGCAACGACCTGACCTTCACCGATCTGGAGTGGATGGGTTCGCACACGGTCAAGATGGGCCTGAAGTTCTCGATGCAGAACATGTTCGTCGAGAAGGAGTTGGGCCGTAACCCGCAGTTCCTGTTCGACGTCGACGCCCGTCCGGAAATCAACGGCAGCCGCGACATCCCGGTCCAGGTCGATCTGGGCGTCTACGTCCCGCCGGCGGACGTCGATAACAACGTCTTCGGCCTGTATATCCAGGACGACTGGCAGATCACCGACAAGCTGGAACTGAACCTCGGCCTGCGTTGGGACTACGAGGACAACGCCGTCAACAACGACTACAGCACGCCGCAATCGATCCGCGACATGCTGGCGGCGATCCAGGCCCTGCCGGGCTACGACTTCCCGTCCTACTTCAACCCGTCCGACTACATCACCGACGGCCGCGACGCCTTCACCGGCGCCTGGCAGCCGCGCATCGGCTTCAGCTACGACGTTTTCGGCGACGAGCAGACGGTGATCTTCGGCGGCGCCGGTCGCTACTATGACCGCGTCGGCTTCAACTTCGCCTTCGACGAGCGCTTCAAGCCGTTCCAGTTCAACAAGACCATCTACTTCTCGCAGACCGGCGGTCCGCGCGGCGGGGTGGACACCATCGCCTGGAACCCGATCTATCTGACGCCGGAAGGTCTGGACCCGCTGCTGGCCGCCGCGCCGGGCTCGGGCGAGGTGTTCCTGATCAACAACGACATGGAGCCGCCGCGCACCGACCAGTTCAACTTCGGCGTCCGTCAGAAGTTCGGCGACTTCCAGACCTCGCTGACCTTCGCCTACGGCCACACCAAGAACCTGTTCTCCTGGTACATCGCCAACGCCGGTTCGGAGACGGGCGACCGCTTCTCCGGCCCGACGCCGGGCTCGGTCGGCTTCCCGCAGTTCCGCAACCTGATCTTCTACGGCAACAACGACGCCGAGCAGAAGTTCAAGGCCATGTATCTGACGGTCGACAAGCCGTTCGACACCGCCAGCAACTGGGGCATGACCTTCTCGTACACCCTGTCGGAAGCCGAGCGGAACGGCAGCCGTGACGGCGGCATCACGCCGTTCGACTTCGACTACAACCGTCCGGGTCTGTCGCCCTGGTTCCCGACCGCCCAGGACGAGCGTCACCGCGTCGTCGCCACCGGCATCGTCGGCCTGCCGCAGGACTTCCGTCTGTCGGGCATCCTGACCCTTGGTTCGGGCCTGCCGTTCAACGTCTTCGACTGCCCGAGCGCTTCCAACCCGAACATCTGCTGGAACGGCGGTCGGCCCGAGAAGCACGACTTCATCATCCCGAACGCCTGGGCCTATCGCCAGCTCGACCTGCGTCTGTCGAAGTCCTTCGACGTGCCGTACGGCGACAAGGTCGAACTGATCTTCGACGCCATCAACATCCTGGATTTCGAGAACTATTCGAGCTTCGAAGGCGGCTACAACAACGTCAACTTCGGTCGCCCGAACGCCCAGTATCTGCCGAGCCGCAGCTTCCAGGTCGGCCTGCGCTACTCCTGGTAAGCCGGGGTGCGACCCTCGGGCGGCTTCCGGGCCGCCCGAGGGACATTACAATCTCCTGAGCCTGTACGGCCGTCCCCAGAGCCCAACTTCGGGGGCGGCCGATTTTTTTATGATCCGCGTAATTTGAGTGAGAGGTGACCCCATGAACCGCAGACGTTTCCTGATGGGGTCCACCTTGGCCGGAGCGGCGCTGGCCGCGGCCGGCTGCGCCACCCTGCCGACCGCCAGCATCGCCGCCCCCGCGGGCCGTGTTCTGGATCCCGGTTTCGAGGAGCTCCAGCGCCGGACCTTCGACTGGTTCGTCCACGTCACCAATCGCCGCAACGGCCTGACGCCCGACCGCTGGCCGACCGAGTCCTTCTCGTCCGTCGCCGCCGTCGGCTTCGCCCTGACCTGCTGGCCCATCGGGGTCGAGCGCGGCTGGATGACCCGGGAGGAGGCGCGCGAGCGCACCCTGACCACCATCCGCTTCTTCCATGAGCTGCCGCAGGGCCCCGAGCCGACCGGCAACGGCGGCTACAAGGGCTTCTTCTACCACTTCATCAACATGGAGACGGGCCACCGCTTCGGCACGACCGAACTGTCCACCGTCGACACCGCCCTGCTGATCGCCGGCATGCTGTTCGCCGCCCGCTGGTTCGACGGCGACCACCCCGCCGAGCGCGAGATTCGCGAACGGGCGCAGGCGGTCTATGAGCGGGTCGAGTGGGACTGGGCCGTCGTCCGTCCGAACCGCATCACCATGGGCTGGCACCCGGAGACCGGCTTCATCCCCTCGGACTGGAATGTCTACAACGAGGGCATGATCGTTCTGCTGCTGGCCATCGGCAGCCCCACCCACCCGGCCCCGACCACCGTCTGGGACGAGTGGTGCAGCGTCTATGACCACAGCTGGACCGACCGCTGGGGTCCGAAACACCTGCATTTCGCGCCCCTGTTCGGGCACGAGTTCAGCCATATGTACGTCGACTTCCGCGGCATCCTCGATCCGTGGATGCGCGAGCAGCAGGCCGAGATGCCCGGCTTCGACTATTTCCAGAACAGCGTCCGCGCCGTCGAGGCGCAGCGCAAATACGCCGTCGACAATCCGCATGGCTGGGCCGGCTATTCGCAGGACGTCTGGGGCCTGACCGCCTGTGACGGCCCCGGCGACTTCCGTCAGGTGATCGACGGGCGCGAGCGCGAGTTCTTCAGCTATTCGGCCCGCGGCCCCGGCGAGCGCGACGACGGCACCATCGCCCCGACCGCCGCCCTGGCCTCGCTGCCCTTCGCCCCGGATCACGTCCTGACCTGGCTAAACACGGTGAAGGCCCGCTATGGCGCGGGCGTCTACACCCGCTACGGCTTCCTCGACGCCTTCAACCCGACCCTGACCGAGCGCGACGGTCCGCTGCAGCACGGCAAGATCCTGCCCGGCATCGGCTGGGTCGCCGACGACTATCTGGGCATCGACCAAGGGCCGATCGTCATCCAGATCGAGAACCATCGCTCGGAGATCGTCTGGAAGGCCATGAACACCGAGCCGAACCTGATCCGCGGCCTCAAGCGCGCGGGCTTCACCGGCGGCTGGCTGGATAACGCATGAGCCTGTTCCGGCCGGATCGACGGATGGCGCTCGGCCTGATGGCCGGGGCGGCGACGACCGGCCTGTCGGCCTGTGGCGGCGGCAGTGACGGCCGCACCCGCCTGCGGTTCTGGGCGATGGGGTCGGAGGCCACCAATGTCGGCCAGATCCTGCCGGAGTTCGAGCGGCTGAACCCTGACATCCGCGTCGAGGTGCAGGCCCTGCCGTGGACCGCCGCCCACCAGAAGCTGTTGACCGCCTATGCCGGCGCCTCGCTGCCGGACGTCAGCCAGGTGGGCAATACCTGGGTGTCGGAGATGACCGCCATCGGCGCCATCAGCCCGCTGCCCGCCTCGGCGGACGACCTGCTGACCGACCAGTTCCCGGCGGTGCTGGACACCAACCGCATCAACGGCCGGGCCATGGCCACGCCCTGGTATGTCGACACCCGGCTGATCTTCTACCGCACCGACCTGCTGCGGCAGGCGGGCTAAGAGGCCATGCCCGGCGACTGGGCCGAGTGGAAGCGGGCCATGCACGCGGTCAAGCGCGTGGTCGGGCCGGACAAGTATGCGGTCCTGCTGCCGCTGAACGAGTTCGAGCAACTGCTGACCTTCGGCCTGCAGGGCGAACAGCCGCTGCTGAAGGATCAGGACACGCGCGGCAATTTCGCCAGCCCGTCCTTCATCGCCGCGCTGGAGTTCTACAAGAGCCTGTTCGACGAGGGACTGGCCCCGGTCGCGTCCTCGACCCAGATCTCCAACGTCTGGACCGAGTTCGAACGCGGCTGGTTCAGCTTCTACTTCTCCGGCCCGTGGACCATCGGCGACTTCAAGGATCGCCTGTCGCCGGGCGTGCAATGGATGACCGCGGGCGTGCCCGGTCCGACCGGCCCCGGCGCCTCGGCTCCCGGCGGCTCGTCGCTGGTCGTCTACAGTTCCTCGCGGCATCAGGAGGCCGCCTGGAAGCTGGTCCGCTACCTGTCCGAGCCCCGCATCCAGGCCGTCTTCAACGGCGTCACCGGCAACCTGCCGGCGCGCGAAAGCGCCTGGGCCGCGCCGACGGTGGCGAACGACCCCTATATCGCCGCGTTCAAGGGACAGCTGTCGCGGGCGAAGGCCGTGCCCAAGGCGCCCGAATGGGAGCGGATCGTGACCGAGATGCAGATCGTCGCCGAGCGCATGGTCCGGGGCGAGTTCGCGCCCGCCGCTGCCGCCGCCGAAATCGACCGCCGCGTGGATCGCCTGCTGGAGAAACGCCGCTGGATGATCGAACAGGGGAGGGCGGAGTGATGCTTTTGATTTCCGCTCATCCCGGCGAAAGCCGGGACCCAGTCCTGTCCAGCGTGACGCCTGCGCTTCAGGACAACCGGGTGCGTCCGCCCTTTGCGTGCCATCACCCAAAGCACTGGGTCCCGGCTTTCGCCGGGATGAGCGGGGATAAGGCATGACCACCTCCGTTTCCCTGCGCAAGCGCGAGCGCGCCGCCTGGGGCTTCGTCGCTCCGGCGCTGGTCGCCATCGGCGTCTTCTTCGCCATCCCGGTCTTCGCGGCCCTGCTGCTCAGCCTGACCGATTTCGACATCTATGCGCTGGCCGACATCGGCAACATGCGGTTCGTCGGCCTGCAGAACTACGAGCGGCTGTTCGCCAATCCGCTGTTCTGGGGCGCGATGAAGAACACCGGCCTGTTCGCCGTGCTGGGCGTGCCCCTGTCCATCGGCGCCTCGCTGGCCGCCGCCGTCATCCTCAACGCCCGCGTGATCAAGTGGCGGCCGCTGTGGCGGGTGATGTTCTTCGCTCCCTTCGTCACGACGCTGGTCGCGACGGCGGTGCTGTGGAACTACATGCTTCACACCCGCTACGGCGTCATCAACTGGGCGCTGGGCGCCTTCGGCATTCCGCCGGTGGACTGGCTGGGCGATCCCTCGACCTCCATCCCGGCCATCCTGATGTTCGTCGTCTGGAAGACCTTCGGCTACAACATGCTGATCTTCCTGGCCGTGCTCCAGACCGTGCCGGACGACCTCTATGAGGCCGCGCGCATCGACGGCGCCGGGCCGCTGAAACAGTTCCGCCATGTGACCCTGCCGGCCATCGCGCCCACGCTGCTGCTGGTCTCGATCATCTCGGTCGCCGGCTTCTTCCAGCTGTTCGCCGAGCCCTATGTGATGACCCAGGGCGGCCCCGCCCAGTCGACCGTGACGGTGCTCTACTTCATGTACGAAGAGGGCTTCAAATGGTGGAACCTCGGCTCCGCCAGCGCCGTCGCCTTCGTCCTGTTCATCTGCATCCTGGCGGTGACGCTGGTGCAGCTGGCCGTGGCGAAGAAGGTGGGGGCCTACGAATGAAGCCGCGCGCAATCGCTCTCAATCTCGCCGTCGCCCTGATCGCGCTGGCGGTCCTCTTCCCGCTGGCCTGGATGGTCTCGGTCAGCTTCATGTCGGCCGGCGAGGCCGCCGCCTTCCCGCCGCCGCTGTGGCCGAAGAACTGGACGCTGGAGCACTACCGCGACCTGTTCGTCACCCAGGGCATGGGCCGCTACATGTGGAACAGCTTCGCGCTGGCGACGCTGGCGACCGTGCTGGCCCTCGGCTTCACCGTCCCCGCCGGCTACGCCTTCGCCAAGCTGCGCTTCAAGGGCCGCGAGCGGATGTTCCAGCTGCTGGTCGCCGCGCTGGTCGTGCCCGCCCAGATCGGCACCCTGCCGCTGTTCCTGATGCTCAAGTCGGTCGGGCTGGTGAACACCTACGCCGGGGCGCTGGTGCCCTGGCTGGCGTCCATCTTCGGCCTGTTCCTGGTGCGCCAGTATGCGCTCAGCATTCCCGACGAAATGCTGGAGGCCGCCCGCGTGGACGGCGCCAGCGAAAGCCAGATCTTCCGCAAGGTGGTGCTGCCGACCATGCAGCCGATCATCGTGACTCTGGCCCTGTTCGTCTTCCTGGGCAGCTGGAACGACTTCCTGTGGCCGCTGATCATCCTGACGGTCCAGTCCAACTACACCCTGCCGGTGGCGCTGGCGGCCCTGTCGCGTGAGCATGTGCAGGACGCCGAGATGATGATGGCCGGCGCCGTCATCACCGTCGCCCCCGTGCTGGCCCTCTTCCTCGCCCTGCAACGCTACTACATCCGTGGCATGCTCGCGGGCAGCGTGAAGGGCTGAACCGAACGATCCGCTCATCCCGGCGAAAGCCGGGACCCAGTGCTTTGGGTGATGGAGCGGGACCGGGATCACATCGTCGCTGATCCCCTAACGCCGGCGTCTCGCTGGACAGGACTGGGTCCCGGCTTTCGCCGGGATGAGCGGAGTATGGATATGCGCACCCTCTTGCTGGCCACCACCGCCGCCCTCGCCCTGGCGACCGCCGCGCAGGCTCAATCGACCCGCTCCCTCGACGCCTTCGAGACCCTGACGCCCTGGGCCGCCGACGCCTCCACCGACGTCTCCTCCGCCGTGTCCGAAGTTCCCGGCCATGACGGCAATGCCATGCGGCTGACCTATGATTTCAACGGCCGGTCGGGCTACGCCTTCGCCGCCCGCGACCTCGATCTGCGCGTGCCCGAGAACTATGAGATCAGCTTCTGGGCGCGCGGCGAGATGCTGCCCAACACCCTCGAGATCAAATTCACCGACGCCTCGGGCGAGAACGTCCACTGGCGCCAGATCCAGCGCTTCGAGGCGCAGGGCGAGTGGACCCGTTACGTCATCAAGAAGCGCCAGATCATCTGGGCCTGGGGACCGGAGCCGGACCGCACCTTCCGCGGCGCCGCCCGCATCGAGTTCGTGGTCACGGCGGGGCAGGGCGGTCAGGGCTGGCTGGAGGTCGACCAGCTCGAACTGCGCGAACTGCCGCCCGAGCCCTCGGTGCCGCCCCGTCCGGTCGCCGGCGCCACCAGCGAGGACGGGCTGAACGTCGCCGCCCGCGCGGTGGACGACGACCCGCTGACCTTCTGGCGCACGACCGGCGCCGGCGAACAGAGCCTGACGCTGGACCTCGGCTATGAGCGCGAGTTCGGCGGCCTGACCCTGCGCTGGGCCGAGCGGATGGCGGCGTCCCGCTACCGGCTGATGGCCTCCTCCGACGGCCGCGACTGGCGCGAGCTGGCGGCGGTGACCGACGGCAACGGCGGAACCGACTGGCTGCGCACGCCCGAGGCCTCGGCCCGCTGGCTGCGGCTGGACCTGCTGGCCCCGTTGGACGAGAGCGGCGTCGTCGGTCAGGCGGGCGCGGGCCAGCGGCTGGGGCAGGCGGCGGCGAACGCCTACGCCCTGACCGGCCTCGAGATCGAACCCCTGTCCTTCGGCGAGACCCCGACCACCTTCATGATGGCGGTGGCTTCGGAAAGCCGTCGCGGCCTCTATCCGCGCGGCTTCCATGGCGAGCAGCCCTACTGGACCCTCGTCGGCGTGGACGGCGGCGGCGAGAGCGGCCTGATCGGCGAGGACGGCGCGATCGAACTGCGTCGCGGCGGCCCCAGCATCGAGCCGTTCGTGGTCGAGAACGGGCGGCTGATCACCTGGGCTGACGTCAACATCACCCAGTCGCAAGCCGACGGCGACCTGCCGATCCCGGCGGTGACCTGGACTTCCGATCACTGGAGCCTGACCACCACGGCCTTCGCCGAGGGGGAGCCGAACGCCGCGCGCCTGTATGGCCGTTACGTTCTGCGCAACACCTCCGACCGGCCGCAGACCCTGACCCTGGCGCTCGCGGCCCGCCCCTTCCAGGTCAACGGTCCGCGCCAATTCCTGACCACGCCGGGCGGCGTCGGCGCGATCAGCGATCTGGTCCGCAACGGAAGAGCCCTCGTGCTGAATGGCAAGGTCTCGGTGGCCCCGCTCGGCGATGCGCCTGATCGCGTCCTCTGGTCCGCCTTCGACGCCGGGGCGGATCCGCAGTCGCTGCTCGCCACTGGACGTGCGGACGCCCCCGCCGACGGCCGTCTGGAAGACGGCGCCGGTCTGGCCTCGGGCGCCTTCCTCTACGAGGTCGCGCTGGCGCCGGGCGAAGAGAAGACCTTCGGCTTCGTCTCGCCCCTGACCGATGACGGCCGGATCACCGAGATCGTCGGCCAGGCCGGCGACCGCATCCTTCAGGACGCCGAGCGCCGCGTCGCCGCCCAATGGCGCGAAAAGCTCGACCGCTTCGACGTTACCCTGCCGCCCGAAGCCGGGCCGGTCGAGGCGGTGATGAAGTCCTCGCTGGCCCATATGCTGATGTCACGTCAGGGCCCGATCCTGCAGCCGGGCACGCGCAGCTATAACCGCAGCTGGATCCGCGACGGGGCCATGATGGCCGAGGGGCTGAACCGGCTGGGCCATGCGGAGCTGTCCGCCGACTACCTGCGCTGGTTCGCCCCCTATGTCTTCGACAACGGCAAGGTGCCCTGCTGCGTCGACGCCCGCGGCGCCGACCCGGTGCCCGAGAACGACAGCCACGGGGAGTTCGTCTTCCTCGCCGCCGAGACCTACCGTTACACCGGCGATCTTGAGGCGCTGAGGGCCGTCTGGCCGCAGGTGCAGGGCGCCATCCGCTACATGGACGAACTGCGCGCCTCGACCCGCACCGCCGAATATCAGGCCGCCGACAAGCACCACCTGTTCGGCCTGCTGCCCCCGACCATCAGCCACGAGGGCTATTCCGACCGCCCGGCCTATTCCTACTGGGACGACTTCTGGGGCCTGCGCGGCTATGCCGACGCCGTCTTCATCGCCGAGACCCTGGGCGACACAGACGCCGCCGCCCGCTTCCGCGCGTCAGAGGCCCAGTTCAAGGCGGACGTCATCGCCTCCATCAGCGCCACCGCCCGCGTCCACGGCATCGACTGGATCGCCGGCGCCGCCGATCGGGGCGATTTCGACGCCACCTCGACCACCATCGGCCTGTCGCCCGGCGGCCTGATCGACGACCTGCCGCCCGAGCTGCTGCAGGGCACCTTCGACAAGTGGTGGGACAACTTCCTGTCGCGGCAGGAGAACCGTCAGGCGTGGAAGGACTACACCCCTTACGAACTGCGCAACGTCGGGGCCATGGTCCGTCTGGGCCGCCGCGAGGAGGCGATCCGGGCGCTGGACTTCTACTTCGCCGACATCCGCCCCCGCGCCTGGAACGGCTGGGCCGAGGTCGTCGGTCGCGAGGAGCGCGAGCCCCGCTTCATCGGCGACATGCCCCATGCGTGGATCAGCTCGGACTACATCCGCTCGGTCATGGACATGCTGGTCTATGAGCGCGACCGCGACCACGCCCTGGTGCTGGCGGCGGGCGTCCCGACCCGCTGGCTGGACGGGGAGGGCGTGGGCATCCGCGCCGTCCGCACGGCCTATGGCCCGCTGACCTACAGCTTCCGCGCCGACCGCCGGGGCCATGTCCTGACCATCGAGCCCGGCGTCACGCCGCCCGGCGGCTTCGTCCTCCAGTGGCCCGCCGGCGAGACCGCGCCGGCGACGGTGCGCATCGACGGCCGCGCTGCGAGCTTCACCAACGGCGAGCTGGCGATCCCCGCCGGCGCCCGTCGGGTCGAGATGCGGTAGGCTGGAAAGAAGAACGACGGCGACCTCAGGGCCGCCGTCGTCCGGATGTTCTATGCGACAGGCGGGGCGGGCTCGGCCGCCGGGGCCTCGGTCTGCGCCGGTGCGGCGCAATAGACCAGCCCCTCCAGCAGATAGTTGCCGGAGACCGTATTGCCGAACATGTCGTAGGCGATCCCGGGGCGCACCGCCGTGTGGATCGTCTTGCGCAGCGGCGGCCCGCCGCAGATTTCCTCGGCCCGCCGATGGAAATAGGCGCGGGCGTTTTCCGCATTGTCCCGTCCCTGCGGCAGCATGACCCGGACGGAGTGACTGCCGTCCACATTCAGCGCGTCGGAATAGCCGTGGTAGCGGCCGGCCTTCACGTCGATCGCCGCATACTCCGACGAAACGCAGCCGGTCGCGGACAGCGCGATCAGGCCCAGCAGGCCGACCGGGCCGATCCGTCGGATCGACCCGGCCTTGAGGCTCACGCTCATCGGGCGGCCCGGCGGGCGCGCTCTTCAGCCCGCGCGGTCTCGCGCAGCGCCGTCATGCGGTCCGTATGGGCGCGGGCGGCGGCGGCGACGTTGCCGTAGGTGGCGAAGCCGGCCACGTCGCCGGGCGACGAGGTGTAGGAGCCGGCGAGGGTGCCCGACCCCATGCGGCGGACCGTGCGGCCGTCAGCGAGGGTCTCGACCACTTCATCCTGGCCTTCGAGGCTCGGGATCGCGGTGCGGTTCATGTCCAGCACCACATAGCGGGCGATGAAGGCGTGGCCGTTCTCGACCTCGGCGCGCAGCAGGGCGCCGTTGTCCTTGATCCATTCCCGCGTGAGGAAGATGGCGATCTCGGCCTTGCTCAGCTCGTCGTCGCGGGCCTGCTCCAGTTCGCGCGTCATCGACTTGAAGGCGTCGGTGCCCTCGACGGGCAGGGCGCCGGTCTCGTCGCGCGCGCTGTCCTGGATGGAGACGATCAGACGTTCCTTCAGCTCCGGCGTCAGCACCGGGAGCGGCAGCTGGTTGGAGGTGTAGGTGAAGGTGTTGCGGTAGGTCGGGCCTTCCAGCTCGGTCTTCGGCGGCGAGCCTTCGAAGGTGTAGGGCGAGACATAGGGAAGGGCGGTGTTGTGATAGGTCACCGTCACGCCGATCTGCAGGGTGCTGGCGTCTTCCGACAGGCGGTAGAAGGCCTGCACCTCGGCGGCGTCATTGATGGCGTCCGGCGCGGTGATCTTCTGGACGGTCGAGACGTCCGCGATCACGACGCCCGTGGCGCCCGGCGTCTCGGCGGCGGCCCGCCGGAACTCGGCGGCCAGCGAGGCGTCCAGCGCTTCGGTGGGCATGATTTCCGCGATCTCGTCAGCGGCCTGGGTCGCGCGCTTCGAGGGGCCGTAGTTGACGATGGCGTCGAGGGTCGCCGACACCAGCGCGCCGATCAGGCCGAACTGGGCCCCGGCCTGCGCGCTGCTCTGGTAGAACCAGCTCTTGGTGACGCCCAGATTGTTCTCGCCCACCGCGACCGGCGTCGGTCCCATGGTGGCGATATGTTCCGCGGTCAGCGGACGCGCGTTCGGCACCGGCGCCGTGGCGCACGCAGCCAGAGACAGCGCGGCCAGCGCGCAGACCAGAATTCTCATCGATTTCCCCCACTTGCCCGGTTCGGGCAACAAGGGTCACCTTTAGAATGCCGGTTTCGCGCCCGTCAATCGCCGGAGTGTGTCACTCGTAGTCGCTGTTATACCCGCCCTGACCGTGCGCCAGGTTGCCGAAGCGGGTGGTGTTGGCGTCGAACGCCAGTTTCACGATGCCGATGGGGCCGTGGCGCTGCTTGCCGATGACGACCTCGGCCTGGTGCTCCAGCCGGTCCATGTCCTGCTGCCACTGCAGGTGCTCCTCGGTGCCTTCCTTGGGCTCGGCGCGGCCCAGGTAGTAGCTTTCGCGGTACACGAACATCACGCAGTCGGCGTCCTGCTCGATCGAGCCCGATTCCCGCAGGTCGGACAGCTGCGGCCGCTTGTCCTCGCGCTGCTCCACCTGACGCGACAGCTGCGACAGGGCGATGATCGGCACCGACAGTTCCTTGGCCAGCGCCTTCAGGCCGCCGGTGATCTCGGACACCTCCTGCACCCGGTTCTTCTGGCTGTTCTCGCCCGTGGTCACCAGCTGCAGATAGTCGACGATGATCAGGTCCAGCCCGTGGTCCATCCGCTTCAGGCGGCGCGCGCGCGCGGCCAGCTTGGAGATGGACAGGCCGCCGGTGGCGTCGATGTAGAGCGGGCTTTCGCCGATCTCGACCGCCGCATCGCGGATCTTGCCGAAGTCCGAGGCGTCGATCTCGCCCTTGCGGAGCTTGTCGGACGATACGCCCGAAGCGTCGGCCAGCATACGCATGGCCAGCTGTTCGGCGCTCATTTCCAGCGAGTAGAAGGCGACCACGCCGCCGGAGACCGTCTTGCGGCCCTCCGGCGTCGGCTCCCAGCGATAGCTGCGCGCCACGTTGAAGGCGATGTTGGTGGCCAGCGCCGTCTTGCCCATCGACGGACGGCCCGCGAGGATCAGCAGGTCGGAGGGGTGCAGCCCGCCCAGCTTCTGGTCCAGGTCGTCCAGCTGCGTCGCCAGGCCGGCCAGCTTGCCGTCCCGCTGGTACGCTTCCGCCGCCATCTGAACGGCGCCCGACAGGGCGTGGGAGAAGCTGACGAAGCCCGACGACGGCTTGCCCGTCTCGGCCAGCGAATACAGGGTCTGCTCGGCCTGTTCGATCTGGTCCTCGGCCGGGCGTTCCGGGTCGGGCGCATCCTTGATGATCTCGCCGCCGATGCGGATCAGGTCGCGGCGCAGGGCCAGGTCATAGACGACCCGGGCGTAGTCGGGGGCGTTGGCCGCGGGCGGGGCGCGATCCACCAGATCGGCCAGATAGCGCAGGCCGCCGAACTCCTGGAACGCCGGATCCTGCTTGAACCGCTCCATCAGGATGGTCGGTTCGGCCAGCATGCCCTGACGGATGTGGTCCTCGACCGCATCATACAGGCGCTGGTGGAAGGGCTCGTAGAAATGGCTGCCGCGCAGACGGTCGCTCAGCCGCTCGAACACCGCATTGTCGAACATCAGCGAGCCCAGCAGCGCCTGCTCGGCCTCGAGGTTGTGCGGCAGGGAGGCGACGGTCGGCGCGTCGTTGAAGGCGGAGGGAGCGAAGGCGTTCATGGTCATCATGTCATGCCCTTACACGCCGCCTGCGTCATTCCTGGTCGTACGGGTTGCCGGGGACAAATCGCGGGGACTGTGGGCAGTCCCGAATTCCGTAGCCGGATCAGTTAACGATCAGGCGCCGCAGGGCCAGCGTTCGATCATCCAGTCGCGGATGGCCTGTCGCACCGTGATGTCACGGCGGTTCTGGGGCATGGCGCGGAACCGGGCCAGCAGGCCTTCGGGCGTGATGCCGCTGCCGGCGCGGGGGATGCAGTAGGCGGGCTGACGCCCCGCGCGCACATCGGCGGCCTGTTCGTTGCGCACCGCGTGGACCGAGGTCGAGACCTCATTGATCAGGCGGCGGCCTTCCGGGCGCAGGGCCGAGGTGGCGTTCTGCGGCAGGCGGTCGGCGATGGACAGGAACTCGCGCACGGTCATGGCCTCGGCGGCCGTGGAGGCGACAAGCGAAAGGAACAGGGCGAGGCCCAGGGCGGACAGGGTGCGAAGCATGGGGAGGTCTCCGACCGCTCAGGTAGGATGCCGCCTCCCCAAAGGCAACGCTTGTCAGGCCGGGCAGGGATATCGGGCGCCCATCCAGTCGCGGATGCCGTCGGTGACCGTCATCCGCTGGCGGCGCGCCTGCGGAATGGCGTTCAGGTGGGCCAGCATCTGGCGAACGTCGAGCTCGATCCGCGCGGGCGGGCAGGCCGGGGCGCGCCGCCCCTCCGCACGCGCCGTCTGCACCTCGGTCCGCACCGTCGCGAAGGCCCTGTCCACCTCGCCCTTCAGCCGATGGGCGTCGGGGCGCAGCATGGCGGTGGGGTTCAGCGGAATACGGTTCGCGCGGGTGACGAAGGTCTCCAGCGTCATCGGCGCCTGGGCCAGGGCCGAACCGGCGAAAAGACAGGCGGCCAGAACCGCCAGGAAGACTGCGCGCATGGGCCACTCTCTCTGAATGGCCCAGCTTGACGTGGGGTTTGTGGCGAAACAACGGTCGGTGGCGCGGGTGGCGAACCACCCGCGCCCCGTTCAGCTCTCCAGCGGCAATGACGGCCGGGTGTTGGGATAGATCCGTTCGATGTCCCCGCCCGCCGCCGTGGCCGATCGCGGCATGCGGAAGGCGTTCACCGGCTGGGTGTCGCCGATCCACAGGGCGTTGATCAGGTGATCGGCATAGGGATCGTCGGTGTTTGGGTGGATCAGGATCTTCAGCCCGAGGTGGTTCAGCATCAGCCAGGGGATGACGGTCGGAACCTGATCCACCCCGAAGCCGAAATAGAAGGACGGCGTGGTGTGCGGCCCGCGCGGCCCCTCGTTCCATTCGCCCAGCTCGACCCGGAACCGGTGGATCACCCACTCGCGCAACTGGGCAGCGCGATAGGCCGTGTCCTCATCGAAATAGATGTGGGCGTGATAGCTGCTAATCTCCGTCCAGGCGCGAGGCGCCTCGGGCAGGGCGACGCCCCGGGGCAGGGGATCGGGCGGCGGCTTGGGGTGGGCGCCCCAGGGGCTAAGCGTGCTTTCGTCGCCGACCTGGGCCGAGGCCTCGGGGGCAGGCGCGGCGACCGAAGCCGCCGCGACCAGCCCCCCGCCACCCAGAAGCAGCGCGCGCTTCGTGGGAGTGAGGCTCATCGGATCACCAGCTCAGGGCCACGCGGGCGTAGACGTAGCGCCCGTTGAAGCCGAACGGCGAGTAGAAGGGGAAGCCCAGCACGCCGTTGCTGTTCAGCGTGACCGGCACGGCGTCCGGATATTCGTCAAACGCATTGTCCACGCCGAGCGACAGGCTGACCCGTTCGCTGGCCTGGAAGCGCGCCTCGAAATCGGCCACCACCTTGTCGCCGGTGGAATAATCGGCGGCGGCGGTCGAACCGGGCTGCAGAACGCTGGCGTAATGGGTGGCCCGCGCGGTCACGCCCCAGCGACCGTAGCTCCAATCCGCCGTTCCCGAGATCTTGGTGTCCGGCGTGCCGTTCTCGATGGTCAGGATGCGGCTGCGGGCGAACAGCGGCGGCACCGGGTTCAGCACCGAGGACGAGGTCGGCAGGCGCTTCACCTCGACATCGTTGAAGTTGGCGGCCACGGTGAAGTCCCAGTCACCGTAGGTTTCCGTGCCCAGGCGATAGCGGCCCACGATGTCGATGCCCTTGGTGGTCGTGTCGACCCCGTTCAGGAAGAAGCGCGCCGCCTGTACGCCCAGCGGATCCAGCAGGCCCGCGACCTGCGGGCTGAAGCTGCGGTTGATCAGCTCCGACAGGACGATCTGGTCCTCGATGTCGATCTTGTAGGCGTCAATGGTCAGGTTGAAGTCACCCAGCCGGTAAACCGCGCCGACGGTGTAGTTGACCGAGGTCTCGGCATCGAGGGGCTGCGCCCCCAGCAGACTGGCGACGGTGCTGGTGGCGGGGAAGGTGCCGGTCTCCACCACGGCGCCGTTCTGGATCACGGAGCTGGTCGAGGTGAAGTAGGACTGCTGCAGCGACGGGGCGCGGAAGCCGGTCGAGACCGAGCCGCGTAGCGCGAACGACGGGGCGAAGTCGTAGCGGGCCGAGATCTTGCCGGTCGTGGACGTGCCGAAGTCGGAATAGTCCTCGAACCGCACGGCGCCGGCGACGGTGAACTGTTCGGTCACCGGAGCCTCGACGTCGATATAGACGCCGACAGCGGTGCGGTCCTCATCCACCTCATTCGACGGCTGGAAGCCGGGGAAGCCCTGGGCGCCGCCGGCCAGCGCTGTGTTCGAGCCGAGCGGGCCGCGGTTCCAGGATTCCGGCTGTCCGGCCTGGATCTCATAGGTTTCGCGTCGGGCCTCCAGGCCCACGGCGACGTTCAGCGGCGCGTACAGGCCGACCTCGTACTGGCGGGTGAAGTCGGCGCCCAGCACCAGTTGGTCGTAGATCAGGGACCCGGAATCGAAGCTGGTCGGCGAGGCGGCGCCATAGGTGGCGTTCAGC
This sequence comes from Brevundimonas sp., assembly GCA_031119155.1. Classification (GTDB taxonomy): domain Bacteria; phylum Pseudomonadota; class Alphaproteobacteria; order Caulobacterales; family Caulobacteraceae; genus Brevundimonas. Next base: position 3,374 of record JAVHYH010000005.1, on the reverse strand, counting down.
GAGTTCTCCGTGCGGAAGTCCAGCGCATTGCGGCCATAGACCAGGTTCACGTCGGCGTCCCATCCGCCGATCGAACCGCGCAGGCCGCCGGCCAGCGAGAAGTCCTGCGAGTTGACGGCGATCTTCGGCAGGAAGCCGTTGGGATAGAGGGCGGCGACGTTGTTCACATTCGAGGCCAGGCGCGGGAAGGCGGCGCTTTCGCTGTCGCGGTCCTGGAAGCCGGCCCAGCCATAGATGTCCCATCCATTGCCCAGCGGCGCGCCGGCGTTGGCGAAGACGGTCCATTGCTCGACCTGCGGATCACCGAAGCGGGCGGTGATGGCGTTGGGCGTCACGCGCGGGTCCAGATCGGAGCGGTTGGTCGGGTCGCGCTGCAGATATTCGGCGCTCAGGGTCAGATAGCCGTCCTCGCCCAGGCCGAAGCCCTGCCAGGCCGAAGCGGTGACCGTGGCGCCGTCCTGCTCGTCCCGGCTACCGGCGCGGGGGGTGTCGATGGTCGTGTTGTATTGTCCGAAGGTGACGGTCGCGCCGCCCCCCTCGCGGGCCTGTCGGAGGCGCAGGTTGACGACCCCGGCGATGGCGTCCGAGCCGTACTGGGCCGAGGCGCCGTCACGCAGCACCTCGACGCGATCCAGCGCGCCGGACGGAATGGTGTTCAGGTCCACGGCCGCCGAGCCACGGCCGACCGAACCGTTGACGTTCACCAGCGCCGAGGCGTGACGGCGCGTGCCGTTGACCAGCACCAGCGTCTGGTCGGGCGACAGGCCGCGCAGGGTGGCCGGGCGGATCGAGTCGGTGCCGTCCACGACCGCCGGACGCGGGAAGGTCAGCGACGGCACGGACTGGGCCAGGGCCGCGGCCAGCTCGGTCGTGCCCCGGTTTTGCAGGTCTTCTTGGGTGACCACGTCCACCGGGGCCAGGGTGTCCAGACGCGAACGGTTGGGGACGCGGGTGCCGGTGACGACCACGTCGTCGATCTGGGCGGCGTCGGGCTCGGCGGATTGCGGGGCGGTCTGGGCATTCGCGGCGCCGGCCAGCAGGGCGGTGGCCGAGGCGGCGGCGAACAGGGTGAAGCGGAAGCGGGTGGTCGCGGTCATGTTCTTTTCTCGTTCTCGATGAGGCGCAGGATCCCGAGCAGCGTCGCGCGCAGCGATCGCCGGGAGGTCGGGCTAGCGATTTGAAGGGTGGGGGCCGGCGGCTGGGACCGGCGAGGTCAGCCGGTCAGAGCGTAAGGCGACATCGCATCGGACCGGCGCAACACATGAGGTTGCGCGGCGCGCGGGCAGTGGCGGCGAGAACGGTCAGGGCGTTGGTCTTGTCAGCACGCATCGTCGTCTCCTGCATCATCAGGAACGCCTGCGGTGACAGATGGGGGGAGTCCGGGTTCGACCGGCCTCTCATCTGCCGCGACCCGGGGAGGGGTCCCGAAGGAGTTGGCACCTTACGGAGGTCCGCAGGTTGCCCCGACGTCAAAGGGCCTATCCCTCAGCCGGTCTCGATGAGCAGATGCGATATTGCGATGCGTCATAAATGCGTCAAGCGCGCATCGGAAAAAAGTTCGGCGGCGCAGGGTCGCCCCTGCGCCGCCGTGTCTTTCAGGCACCAGTAACGGTGTTAGGCTTCGCTGCCCAGACCGTCCTGTTGGCCGGCGCCGCCGGCGACCATGTCCGCGGCCTGTTCGGCGGCGGCTTCACGGTCTTCCTCGTAGGCCGACTTGATCACGTCCTCGCCCTTGGCTTGACGCTCGGCTTCTTCAGCCGAACGGGCGATGTTGATCTTGACGGTGGCCGAGACCTCGGCGTGCAGGCGGACCAGCACTTCGTGGACGCCCAGCGTCTTGATCGCCGTGTTGAGCACGACTTGCGAACGCTCGACCTTGCCGCCTTCAGCCTGGACGGCTTCAGCGACGTCGCGACCGGCGACCGAACCGTACAGCTGACCGGTTTCACCGGCCTGACGGATCATGACGTAGGTCTGGCCGTCGATCTTGTCGGCGACCTTCTGGGCGTCAGCCTTGTTCTTCTCGTTGCGCTGCTCGATGGCGGCGCGGTCGAGTTCGAACGCCTTCAGGTTGGCGGCGGTGGCCCGGCGGGCCTTGTCGCGCGGCAGAAGGAAGTTGCGGGCGAAGCCGTCCTTGACAGTGACGACGTCGCCGATGGCGCCGAGGTTATCGACGCGTTCCAGCAGAACGACCTTCATCTTACTTCACCACGTAGGGCAGGAGGGCCAGGTAGCGCGCGCGCTTGATGGCCTTGGCCAGCTCGCGTTGCTTCTTCTGGGAGACAGCCGTGATGCGCGACGGGACGATCTTGCCGCGCTCGCTGATGTAGCGTTGCAGCAGCTTGACGTCCTTGTAGTCGATCTTCGGCGCGTTCGGGCCGGAGAACGGGCACACCTTGCGGCGGCGGAAGAACGGGCGACGGGCCGGGCCGGAGCCGGCCGGCGCGCCCGGGGTCGGGGCGGTGGTATCGGTCATGTTCCGGGTTCCTTAGGCTTCGACAGCGGCGTCTTCGCGGGGACCGCGTTCACGCTCGCGCTCGCGCTCGCGTTCACGGCGGGCCAGCAGCGGCGACAGTTCCAGGTCGAGTTCCTCGACGCGGACGGTCAGCCAGCGCAGCACGTCTTCGTTGATCGACAGCTGGCGCTCGACTTCGGCCATGGCGGCCGGAGGGGCGTCGACGGCGAGCAGCGAATAGTGAGCCTTGCGGTTCTTCTTCACGCGGTAGGTCAGGTTGCGCAGACCCCAGTACTCGATCTTGGCGACGGAGCCGCCGGCTTCCTCGATCAAGCCCTTGATGGTGTCGTTCAGCGCTTCGGCCTGCTGCGCCGAGATATCCTGGCGCGTCATGACCGTGTGCTCGTAAAGAGCCATGCGGTATTCTCCCTTGTGGGCGCCGGCGCGGGCGGACCGGGTAGTCCGTTCCACGATGGTTCCCGAGGCGGCGGCCGGGATGACTTCCCGAACCCTTTGGAGCTCCGCACCGGGACCGAGGCCCTGGAAAGCGGGCGCGTATAGGGGAAAAGCGGCCCATGGGCAAGACTTGGGAGCAAGGCTTGGGAGCAAGGCTTGGCCCCCGAGCCTGACCCGGCTAGCTCGGGCGGATCACCGTGCAGTCCCAGCGCCGTTCGGCCAGCGCCTCGCAGGCGGCGCGGGCGCCCGCCTCGGTCATGCCGGTGAAGCGCGAGCGATACCAGCCCGAGGCGGTCTGCACCGTGCGCTCGGCATTGGCGAACTGGCGCGAATAGCGGCGGCTGACCTCGGTCAGCCAGTTGCGGGCCACCGTCTCGTCGCGGAAGGCGCCGACCTGCACGGTCCAGCGACCCTCCGGCTCACGCGCGGGCCGCGCCGGGGCCGGGCGAGCCGGGGCAGGGGC
>JAVHYH010000180.1 GCA_031119155.1 Brevundimonas sp. | reverse complement strand
ACAGCGTCTACGAGACCCGCACCCGGCCCTGCATGCTGCACCAGATCAAGCGCTGTTCGGCGCCCTGCACGGGGCTGATCTCGTTGGAGGACTATGAGGGTCTGGTCGACGAGGCCGAGGCCTTCCTGCGCGGCAAGTCCCGGGCGGTGATCGGTCGCCTGTCGGCGGAGATGCAGGCGGCGTCCGACGACATGGATTTCGAACAGGCCGCCCGCGTCCGCGACCGTATCCGCGCCCTGTCGGCCATTTCGATGGAGAACTCGGTCAGCGCCGAGGGGGTGGCCGAGGCCGACGTCTTCGCCCTGCATTCGGACGGGGGGCAGGCCTGCGTGCAGGTCTTCTTCTATCGCGGCGGGCAGAACTGGGGCGGTCGCGCCTATTTCCCACGCGTGGACAAGGCCGACACCGATCCGGAGATCCTCGCCGCCTTCCTGGGCCAGTTCTACGAGGACAAGCCGGTCCCGCGTCAGATTCTGTCCAACGTCACGCCGCACGAGAAGGAGCTTCTGGAAGAGGCCTTCTCGATGAAGGCCAAGCTGGACGACGGCCGCCGGGTCGTGACCATCGAGAAGCCCGCGCGGGGCGACCGCAAGGCCCTGATCGACCACGCCCTGACCAACGCCCGCGAGGCGCTGGGCCGCAAGATGGCCGAGAGCTCGGCCCAGTCGAAGATCCTTGACGAACTGTGCGAGGCCTTCGGGCTGGAGAGCCGCCCCGAGCGGATCGAGATCTACGACAACGCCCACATCCAGGGGACCAACGCCGTCGGCGGCATGGTGGTCGCCGGGCCGGAGGGCTTCCTCAAGAACCAGTACCGCAAGTTCAACATCCGCGGCGACGAGCTCACGCCGGGCGACGACTACGGCATGATGCGCGAGGTCATGCGTCGCCGCTTCAGCCGGCTGGTCAAGGAAGAGGACGAGGGCGAGGACGTGGATCGTCCGGATCTGCTTCTGATCGACGGCGGCGCGGGACAGCTGGCCGAGGTGCAGGCGGTGCTGGCCGATCTGGGACTGGACGACATCCTCGCCGTCGGCGTGGCCAAGGGGCCGGATCGCGACGCGGGCAAGGAGCATTTCTTCATCCCCGGCAAGCCGCCCTTCATGCTGCCGCTGAAATCGCCGGTGCTCTATTACGTCCAGCGCCTGCGCGACGAGGCGCACCGGTTCGCCAACGGCGCCCACGCCAAGCGCCGCTCGATGGACATCAAGAAGAACCCGCTGGACGAGATCGAGGGGGTCGGCCCCGGCCGCAAGCGCGCCCTGCTGCACGCCTTCGGCTCGGCCAAGGGCGTCGGTCGCGCCTCGGTGGCGGACCTGATCAAGGTCGAGGGCGTCAGCCAGGCGCTGGCCGAGCGGATTTACGGCTTCTTCCGCCCGGCCTCCCGGGGGTAGGGTCGGCGAGCAGCGGAAGGATGTCGGCATGAGCGCGTTCCCGGAAGGCACCGTCCACGTCGCGGGCGAGGACATGAAGGCCGCCCTCCGGTCCGATCCGGAGCTGATGGCCCTGTGGCAGGGCCTGACCCCGCTGGGGCGCAACGAGTTCATCTGCTGGGTCGAGGACGCCAAACAGCCGGCGACCCGCCAGCGTCGCATCGTGCGGACGGGCGAGGAGCTGCGCGAGGGAAAGAAGCGGCCCTGCTGCTGGGTCGGCTGCATCCACCGCACGGACAAGGCGCCCAGTCCCTGGCAACAGGCCGTGCTGATCGACGGCAAGCCGCCGAAGGGGCGTTGACCGGCAGGGCGCGCGCCCTCTTCCCCCTGCGTCAACTGATCGCCTATACCGCCCCCATGACCGACCAGATCGTCGCCGGCTATCGCCGTTTCCGTGAAGAGCGCTGGCCCGAGGCCCGCGCCGAGTATGAGGCGCTCGCCAAGGGGCAGAAGCCGCACACCTTGATCGTCGCCTGTTCCGACAGCCGCGCCGATCCGGCCCTGATCTTCGACGCCGCGCCGGGCCAGCTGTTCGTGGTGCGCAACGTCGCCAATCTGGTGCCGCCCTATGAGCCGGACGGCCATCTGCACGGCGTCTCGGCGGCGCTGGAGTTCGGCGTCAAGGTGCTGAACGTCTCGCGCATCGTCGTCATGGGCCACGCCTCCTGCGGCGGGGTGAACGCCATGATCCACGGCGCGCCCGACAATGTGCAGGACTTCGTCGCCCCCTGGGTCGCCCAAGGCGCGCCCGTCGTGCGCCGGGTGTGCGAGGAAGTCGCGCCGGAACAGCAGGGGCAGGCGGCGGAGGAGGCGGTCGTGCGCCTGTCGCTGGATAATCTGCGCACCTTCCCGTGGATCGCCGAGCGCGAGGCCGCCGGCACGCTCAAGCTGATCGGCCTGCATTTCGGCATCGCCGAGGGCGTGCTTCGCGCGTTGAACGGGCCGGGGCCGTTTGAGCCCCTCACCTGAGGGCGTTCTGACGCCTCGCCTCGCGTCGCGAAGCGTGGCACACCGGATGTCCTGTTTCGGAAGGCCGCGATGACCCCCAACCCCCACGCCAACCCCATCCCCAACATCCTGACCGGCCTGCGCCTGCTGGCCGGGGTGGTGATGTTCCTGATCCTGGCGGGCGCGGCGCCGCAGGGCATTCCGGTCCTGTCCGAGTATCTGTCGCCGGACGACCAGTTCCGCTTCGGCCGGACCGCCTTCTTCATCTTCGTGGTCGCCGCCTCGACCGACTGGGTCGACGGCTTCCTGGCGCGTCGCTGGCACGCCACGACCCGCTGGGGCGCCATCCTCGATCCGATCGCCGACAAGGTTCTGGTCACCGGCGCCATCCTGGGCGTGCTGGCCTGGGGCGCCCTGCCGGAGATCGCCATCCCCTGCGGCCTGATCCTGTTCCGCGAGTTCGCCGTCTCGGCTCTGCGTGAGACCGTGGCCGGCAAGGTCAAGCTGCCGGTCACCCTGCTGGCCAAGTGGAAGACCGTGCTGCAGATGGTGGCGCTGGCCACCATCCAGATCGCCCTGCTGTGGGACGGCTTCGGCTTCCCGCTGGAATGGCAGCCCCACTTCCAGACCTTCGCCTACGTCCTGATCTGGATCGCCGCCATCGTCACCCTGTGGACTGGCTGGCAGTATTTCTCGAAGGCCCAGCAGAAGATGAGCCAGCTGTAGGCCGCTGCGCGGCGTGATTGGTGATTGGTGATTGGTGGGCGTGAGGCGGCTCCATCAGAACAAACAAAACCCCGCCCGGACGAACCGGGCGGGGTTTTTCTTTGGCGGTGTGGTTCGTGAAGGGCTGACCCCGTCACTCACCAATCACCAATCACCGCGTCCGCCTCACCGCCCGGCCAACTCCTCCACCAGACGCTCCATGCCGTAGACGTCCCGCAGGGCGGTGGTCACCGCGCCGGTGGTCACGATGACCGAGCGGTTGACGTTGCGGTCGTAGCCGTAGGCGTTGCGCTGGGTCAGGACGGTGGAGTCGAAATTCGCCCCCACGATCTCGCCCGCCGCCGTCACGACCGGCGAACCCGACGAGCCGCCGATGGTGTCGGACGACACGGCCATGTTCAGCACGGTCGAGCCGTCGATGCGGTCGCGGGCGGCCAGCAGCTTCGGCGCGACGTCGAACGGCGCGGCGCCGGTCGCGCGGTCCCACAGGCCGCTGAAGGTGGTGAAGGCGCCGAAGCGCTGGCCCGGAACGTCCGTGCCCTCGATCTTGCCGTAGGTCAGGCGCAGGGTGCCGGTGGCGTCCGGGTAGACGGTGTCGCCATAGGTCTGGAAGCGCAGGGCGGCCAGTCGCTCCGAGGCGCGGTCGGTCGGGGCCTGCACCTGCTCCTCCCAGGCGGCGCGGACCGCGCGGGTCGGCTCCTGGATGCGCAGCAGATACTGGATCAGCGGATCGTCCGAGGCCTCGATGGCCGCCAGTCCGCCTTCCCACAGCGCGCGACGCACCGCCGGGTCAGCCAGCGTCGTCCCTTCGATCAGACGGGCCGACAGGCCTTCCGGCGATTCCTGACCCAGCAGGGCGCGGGTGTTGGCGTTGTCGACCGTCAGCCATTCGCGAGTCTTAGACAGCCACCACTCCATGCGGACCTGTTCCAGCCCCGGATAGACCGGACGCTCGGCGAACAGGCCGCTCTGCACGCCGGCCAGACGGCTGTCGGCGAACTCGGGCAGGCGCTCGGCCGAGGGCTTGCCCCGTTCCTGCGCCCCGCGCACCAGCGTGCGGGCCCACAGGAACAGCTGCGAACCGCCCGCCACCGGCGTGGTGCCGATGCCGGTGCCGCCTTCCAGCAGGGCGTAGGCCGGATAGCTCTCGCGCAGGATGGGTTGAACGCCGGTCAGGGTCGTCCAGGGATTGTCGGCGCCGACGCCGGCCTCGGCGCGGCCGCGGAAGTCCGCCTCTTGCTCGGCCTTCATCGCCATGAAGCCGGCGTCGGTCAGGGCGCGCATCCGGCCCAGACCACGCTTGTAGGTGTTTTCGATGGAGACGATCGGATCCATCGCCTCGAAGGCCTGACGCTCGCCCTCTTCCGAGTAGCGGATCAGACGGCCGCGCAGCTCAGACGCGATCAGCTGATCCATCGGCAGGACCACGTCGCGCACGCTGAACAGCTGGTCCTGCGTCAGCAGGCGCTGGGTCGCGCCGGGGCTGCCGGTGACGAAGACCGGCGTGCCCTCGACCGGGCGCTCGGCGTTCCATTTGAAGTGGGTCGGGGTCTCGGCCGGGACGCCGTTCTCGTACAGGCGGATGAAGGCCGCATCGATGGCGAAGCGCGGGAAGGAGAAGTTGTCCAGATCGCCGCCGAAGGTCGCCGCGCGATCCTCCGGCGCCCAGGCCAGGCGGACGTCGGAATAGCGCTTGTAGGTGTACAGCTTGAACTGGCCGCCCCGGTACAGGGTCACGACCTGACAGCGCTTGTCCGTCGCTCCGCCGCAGGCTTCCTGCTCGATGCGGCTGGCCTCGGCGTCACGGGCGCGGGTGAAGGCCTGTCCCGACAGGCCGGCGCCGGCGGCCTGCATGCGCTCGGTCACGTCGCTGATGTCGGTCAGGATTTCCGCCGTGCCGCCCGGGCATTTCAGCTCTTCCTCGCGGCTGCGCGGGGTGAAGCCGGTCTCGGCGTAGTTGGTCGCCTGCGTCGACAGATTGGCCACGCAGGTGGCGACGCAGTGGTTGTTGGTCATCACCAGCCCGCTGGCCGAGACCAGCCCCGCCGAACAGCCGCCGAACTTCACCGATGACAGCCGCACCCGGTCCAGCCAGGCCTGATCGATGTTCGTGCCCAGCGTCTGGTTGGCGCGCGCGATGGGGAAGTTGTCATAGGTCCACATGCCTTCCTCGGCCTTCGCAGCGGAGCCCGCGGCGAGGGTCAGAAGGGCGGCGGCGAGGGCGGGGGTGAGGTGACGCATCGTATTCTCCTTCCTTCTCCCCTCGGGGGAGAAGGTGGGCCCGAAGGGCTCGGATGAGGGGGCTCTGGCGGCATCCAGAACGGAAAAAGGGGGCAGGCGTCAACCTGTCCCCCTCATCCGTCTCGCTGCGCGAGCCATCTTCTCCCCCGGAGGGGAAGAAGGGTTTCGAGATTACCGGCGGCGGCGCTGCGGCTGGTTCACGCCCAGTTCCTGCAGCAGGCGCGGGCTGGGGTAGATGTTGCGCAGGGCCTCGGTGACGGCGGCGGTCGAGACCGACACCGTGCGGTTCAGCTCCGGATCATAGCCGAACGACCCGCCCAGCGAGTGGATGTTGCCGTCGAAGGCCGTACCGATGACTTCACCGTTGGCGTTGATCACGGGCGAGCCCGAGTTGCCGCCGATGATGTCGTTGGTCGAGGTGAAGTCGTAGACCGTCTCCTTGTTCACCCGTGCCTCGTTGTCGATGAAGGCCTGGGCGGCGTTGAACGGCTCCGAACCGGTGGCGCGCTCGTACAGGCCGCCCATGTAGGTGAAGGCCGGCACGGTCACGCCGCGGTAGCTCCAGCCCTGAACCTGGCCGTAGGACAGGCGCAGGCTGAAGGTGGCGTCCGGGTACAGGTTGGTGCCGTAGACCGCGAAGCGGGCCTGGGCGACCTTCTCGGCGGCGCGGGCGGTCGGGGCGTTGACCTCGGCGTTCCAGCGGTCGCCGATGGCCTTGGCGGCGTCATCGTTGGCGGCCACGAAGGCGAACAGCGGATCGGCGGCGATCAGTTGCTCGGTCGTCATGGTCAGGGCCTGGGCGCGGAAGGCCGGGTCGGCCAGCTTCGTGCCCGAGATCAGGCGATCCGCCAGCGCTTCCGGGCTTTCGCGGCCCAGCAGGGTTTTCACCTGCGGATGATCGACCGTCAGATACTCGCGGGTCTTCGACAGCCAGTAGCGGAGGCGGATTTCCTCCATGTCGGTGTAGATCGGCGTTTCAGCCGAGATCGCCGTGGCCATCTGGGTGCGCTGGGCGTCCGTCAGGTTGGGGTTCTTCGACGCGCGCACGATGGCGCGGGCGTAGGCGTACAGTTGCGAGCCGCCGCCGGCCGATTGCTCCAGCTGACGGAAGGGCAGGTACAGGTCGCGCGCGGTCGACTGCACGCGCTCCAGATCGGCCCACGGATCGCCGATGCGCTGGACCAGCGCGGGATCGGCGGCGACGCGGGCGCGCAGCTCGGCTTCTTCCTCACGCTTCTTGGCCATGAAGGCCGGGTCGGTCAGGGCGCCCT